>CAXBAZ010000333.1:0-5186 GCA_963973395.1 uncultured Acidimicrobiaceae bacterium | reverse complement strand
CCTGCCGGTAGAAGTCGGCGAGTCGCCGGTACACGCGTGGGTGCCGCTCGCGGAGCTCGACCGGCCGGGTGAAGAACAGCTCGCTCGTCACGGCGAAGTACTCGGCAGGATTGGTGGCGCCGTAGCCGCGGATCAGCCCGTCGCTGCCCCGACGACGCAGTCGCCGGTAGTTGGTGCCGAGCGTCTGGACCCACGCGGATTCCTCGTCCCGTGAGGGGAGCGGGGGCATGCCGTCGGCGGCACCGTCGAGCTGATCGAGCTTGTGCGCGAACTCGTGGTACACGACGTTGACACCGCGCGAGGGGTTCGTGATCTGGCGGGCGACGGTCTGCCAGTCGAGCAGCACCGGGCCACGTCCGTGGCCGGACTGGCCGGCGAGGTACTGCGGACCCGAGGTGAAGACGCCGCGCACCGCGCTGGGACGATGTCCGCGGGTCACGATCGTGCGGCCGTGGATGATCACGGAACGCACGTTCAGGTACGGATGGGTGTCGGTGCCGAACCCGGCGGTCAGCAATGCGGCGTGCGCGGCGACGATGTGCACCATCTCGTCGGTGATGTCGACGTCGCGCGCCCCTTCCCACGAGGCTCGGGCCACGAGTCGTTCCCCGTGGACGAGGAATCGCTCCTGCTCGGTGGGGGACAAGCGATGGAATTCCGCGGGCGCCACTTCGCTCAAACCGGCTCGGGTCCCCGACGTCACGAATCCAGTGTGCCGTCGCCGCAGGGGTTCCCGGGCCCGATCGGGTGCATCTCTCATCGTGTGGGCAAATCGTGTGGGATCGCGAGCGGCGAGCTGCGAACCTGGTGGCACCATGTCCCGGTCTCCGCGTCCGAACCGAGCCCCCTCGGGCCGCGACCAGCGTCGGGTGGATGCGCGGCGGGCGATGCTCGATCGTCTGGCGCAGCCGATCTCGGTGCCCGGGTCGTTGCCGATCGCCGACCGTCAGGACGAGCTCGTCGCCGCGATCAGGGACCATCAGGTGATCGTGGTCGCCGGCGAGACCGGCTCGGGCAAGAGCACACAGCTGCCCAAGCTGTGTCTGCTCGCCGGTCGTGGCGTCGACGGGATGATCGGCCACACCCAGCCACGGCGCGTCGCGGCCCGCACGGTCGCCGAACGGATCGCCGAGGAGGTCGGTACCTCGATCGGCGAGGCCGTCGGGTACACGGTCCGCTTCAACGACCGGGTCGGCGACGGCACGCTCCTGCGGGTGATGACCGACGGCATCCTGCTCAACGAGCTGCAGCGCGACCGTGAGCTGCTGGCCTACGACACGATCATCGTCGACGAGGCCCACGAGCGCAGCCTGAACATCGACTTCATCCTCGGGTACCTGGCCCAGCTCCTCCCGAAGCGTCCCGACCTCAAGGTGATCGTCACGTCGGCGACGATCGACACCGAACGGTTCGCCGAGCACTTCGGTGTCGACGGCGTGCCCGCCCCGGTGTTCCTGGTCGAGGGGCGCACATTCCCGGTCGAGGTGCGCTACCGGCCGTTCGGCGCCGACAACGAGGCCGACCCGGGTGATCGCCGCGACCAGGTGCGCGCCGTGATCGACGCGGTCGGCGAACTGGAGAGCGAGGGCCCCGGCGACGTGCTGGTCTTCCTGAGTGGCGAGCGCGAGATCCACGACATCGCCGACGCACTCCGCCGCAGCGACCTGCGCGACACCGAGGTGCTCCCGCTCTACGCGCGACTGTCGTCGGCCGAGCAGCACCGCATCTTCCAGCCGCACCGAGGTCGCCGGATCGTGCTGTCGACCAACGTCGCCGAGACGTCGATCACGGTGCCGGGTGTCCGGTACGTCGTCGACGCCGGCACGGCGCGGATCTCGCGGTACAGCCGCCGGCTCAAGGTGCAACGGTTGCCGATCGAACCGGTGTCACAGGCGTCCGCGAACCAGCGCGCGGGTCGGTGCGGTCGCGTGGCGCCCGGCGTGTGCATCCGGCTGTACACCGAGGACGACTTCGATGCCCGGCCCGAGTTCACCGACCCCGAGATCCTGAGGACGAACCTGGCGTCGGTCATCCTCCAGATGACCGCGATCGGCCTCGGCGACGTCGCCCGGTTCCCGTTCGTCGAGCCGCCCGACCACCCGGCGATCCGCGACGGCTACCTGCTGCTGGAGGAGCTCGGCGCATTGCAATCCGGCGAGATGGGTACACCCCGCGAACTCACCGACGTCGGCCGTCGGCTGGCGCGCCTGCCGATCGATCCACGCCTCGGCCGCATGGTGGTCGAGGCCGGCCGTCTCGGGTGTGTCCGTGAGGTACTCGTCATCACCGCCGCGCTGTCGATCCAGGACGTCCGCGAGCGGCCGAAGGAGTCACCCGAACGTGCCGCCGAGCTGCACCGCCGGTTCGACGTCGACGGGTCCGACCTGCTGTCGATCGTCGCGCTCTGGGACTACCTGCGCGAACAGCAGCGCACCCTCACGGGCAACCGGTTCCGACGGCTGTGTCGCGATGAACACCTCAACTACCTCCGGGTGCGCGAGTGGCGCGACCTCTACAGCCAGCTGCGCCAGGTCGCCGGCCAGCTCGACATCCGGCCGACCGTCGACGAGTCGCACCCCGATCTCGTGCACCGCGCGGTGCTGTCGGGACTTCTGTCGCAGATCGGCACGAAGGACGCCGACGGGCGCGAGTACCGGGCGGCGCGAGATGCGAGATTCGTGATCGCACCCGGATCGGTGCTGTCGAAGCGTGGACCGAAGTGGGTGATGGCCGCCGAGCTGGTCGAGACGAACCGGCTGTGGGCGCGCCGGGTCGCCACGATCCAGCCGGAGTGGGCCGAGTCGCTGGGCGCCCATCTGGTCAAGCGCTCGTTCGGCGAGCCCTCGTGGGACGCCCGCTCGGGCCGGGCGGTCGTCGCCGAGACCGTCACCCTGTTCGGTCTGCCCATCGTGAACGCTCGCACGATCGGTGTCGGCCGCGTCGACCCCGAACTCGCCAGGGAGATGTTCATCCGGCACGCGCTCGTGGCCGGCGACTGGGAGACGCACCACGACTTCGTGGCCGCCAACGCACGGTTCGTCGAGCGGGTCGCGCTGCTCGAGGCCCGGGTTCGCCGGATCGACCTGCTCGACGACGAGATGGTGTTCGAGTTCTACGACGAGCGGATCGGTGCCGACGTCACGTCGGGCCGCGATTTCGACCGCTGGTGGAAGACCGCCCGGCGCGACGCGCCGACGTTGCTCGAGCTCGACCCTTCCGTGCTCCGGAATCGGCGCGGGATCCGCCTCGCCGACTACCCCGACACCTGGACGGCGGCGGGCAACGAGTATCCACTGACCTACCGGTTCGAACCGGGCACCCCGCTCGACGGCGCGACCGTCAACGTGCCGCTGACCGCGCTCAACCAGTTCGACGACGAGCGGTTCGACTGGCTCGTGCCCGGCTACAGGGAGGAGCTCGTCGGGTTGCTGATCCGTTCGTTGCCCAAGGAGGCTCGCCGGGCGCTGATCCCGATGAACGACACCGCTGCGGCGGCGTTCGAGCACCTGGGCGATCCCGAGGGCCGGCTCGTCGATGCACTCGCCCGCGTGCTCGGCGAGCTCAACGGGGTCGACGTGACCGGCGACGACTTCGACCTCGAACGACTGCCGACACACCTCCGCCTCCACATCGTCGTCGTCGACGCGACAGGGGCGGTCGTCGACGCCGGCGACGACCTGGCCGCGATCCGAGACCGCCTGGCCGGCTCGGCGCGATCGGCACTGGCCGAGGCTGCTCCGATCGCGGAACGCCGACAGATCCGCACGTGGGACATCGGCACGCTCGACCGCGTCGTCGAACGGCGGTCCGACGACGGGCACGTGGTGCGGGCGTACCCGACGCTGCTCGACTCCGGTGACAGCGTGACGCTGCGTGTCGTCGACAACGAAGCGCTCCAGCAGCGGGCGATGCGGGGCGGTGTGCGCCGGCTCCTGCTGATGGCGGCGGCCCCGACCGTCGCCAAGGTCGAGCGTTCGCTCGACCAGCGATCCGCGCTGTCGATCGCAGCAGGCACCGTGCCGCTCGCCGAACTGGCCGGTGATGCGATCGAGGCGGCCGTCGACGCGGTCATGACGCGCTATGAGCTGCCGTGGGACGACGGAGCGTTCGCCCGGATCGAGCGGGCCGTCCGCGACGAGACCCCCGGCCTGGCCGCCGATGCCCTCGCCGTGGCGGCCGACATCGTGGCCGCCGCCAATCGTGTGTCGCAGCGGACCGCCGCACTCACCGCCGCAGCGCTGGCGCCCACGGTCGCCGATGCCGACGCCCACGTCCGGCGGCTCGTGGCGTCCGGTTTCGTCAGGCGTTCGGGTACCGACCGGCTGCCCGACGTGCACCGATACGTGCGCGGCATCGAGTACCGACTCGACCATCTCGGCGGTGACGTCGAGCGCGATCGCCGCCGGATGGCCGAGGTGCGCCCGATCGAGCGGGCGGTCGCCGCTGCGATCGACAGCCCCGGCGCGCGGGGGTGCGACCTGCGCGACGTCGTCTGGATGATCGAGGAACTGCGGATGAGCATCTTCGCCCAGCCGCTCGGCGTCGACGGCCCGGTCAGCGCGAAGCGGATCCGTCAGGCGTTCCGGTCGATCACCGGCCGGCCCCTCCCCGACGGCTGACGAACGGACCGAACCCGGTTCGCTCCGTTCGGGCAGTCGCTCGCCGGTCGTTCCGATCCCAGGTCGACGGCACCGTGTCGCTTACGGTGCGGCGATGAGTCCGGGGGCGACCGTCGATTCGCGGCGAGCGTGGCTCACCGTCGTCGCCGCCTTCTTCTCGTCGGCGGTCACACTCGGCACCGCCTACAGCTTCGGGGCGTTCTTCGAGTCGATGAGCGAGGAGTTCGATGCGGCGGCGGGCGCGACGGCGGTCATCTTCGGCATCACCACCTTCTCGTTCTTCTGGCTGAGCATCCTGACGGGGCGGATGACCGATCGGTTCGGGCCGCGTCTCGTGCTGGTCGTCGGCGCCGTAGCGATGTTCGGCGGGTTGATCCTCACGAGCCGCGTCGACTCGCTCGGTGTCGGGTACGTGACGTACGGCGCCGGGGTGGGCATCGCGGCGGCGTGTGGCTACGTGCCGATGGTGGCCACGGTCGGCGGCTGGTTCGTGCAGCACCGCGCACTCGCGGTCGGCCTGGCGGTGGCGGGCATCGGCGTCGGCACCATGGTGCTGTCGCCCCTGTC
>CAXBAZ010000332.1:0-5189 GCA_963973395.1 uncultured Acidimicrobiaceae bacterium | reverse complement strand
GAGCCACTTCTGTTGCCATCCGGGTTCTAGCGTGGCGAACCACTCGGGGTCGGTCGGGTGGTTGTTGCGGACGTCGATCGACGACGGGGTGCGCTGGAACACGTACAGGTCGCCGCACGCACGCGCGAGATGGGGGATGCACTGCACCGACGTGGCGCCGGTGCCGATGATCCCGACCCGCTTGTCGGCGAGGTTCGTCATCAGCCCACCGGCCGGGTCGCCGCCCGTGTACGCATAGTCCCAGCGGCTGGTGTGGAAGCTATGACCGGCGAAGGTCTCGATGCCGGGGATGCCGGGAAGCTTCGGACGGTGGAGCGGCCCGGTGCCCATCGCCACGAACTTGGCCCGCATCCGGTCGCCTCGGTTGGTGGTGATGATCCAGCGCGACGATTCGTCGTCCCACTCGAGCCCGGTCACCTCGGTCGAGAGGCAGGCGTTGTCGTACAGGCCGAACGTGCGGCCGATGTTGCGGCAGTGCTCGAGGATCTCGGGGGCGTGGACGTACTTCTCGGTCGGCATGTGGCCGGTCTCTTCGAGCAGCGGCATGTAGATGAACGCCGCCGTGTCGCACTGCGCGCCCGGATAGCGGTTCCAGTACCACGTGCCGCCGAAGTCGCCCCCCTTCTCGATGATCCGCACGTCGTCGATGCCGGCCTGCTTCAGCCGGGCGCCGGTGACCAGACCTGCGAACCCGCCGCCGATGAACGCGACGGTGACGTCGTCGGTGAGCGGTTCGCGCGGTGCGGGCTGCACGTACGGGTCGTCGAGGTATTGAGCGAACTGCCCGGTGAGCTCGACGTACTGCTCGTTGCCGTCGGCGCGCAGCCGCTTGTCGCGCTCCTCGAGGTACTTGGCGCGCAGCGCCTCGCGGTCGATCGTCTCGGTCATGCCGACATGGTTGCACGGTGCAACCGAACCGGGCCCGTCGGTCGACCGATGTCACACGCCGGCCACCGACCTCGGACCGGGGGAAGATCCGGACTATCCGACGAGGCAGAAGCGGTTGCCGTCGACGTCGGCGAGGCCGATCGCATCGGCGCAACCGCGACCCGGGCCGAGGCGGGTGGCGCCGCGCGCGAGCAGGTGATCGAGCGTGGCAGGGACGCTCGTCCCCTGCTCGGGAGCGACGTGGAAGTGGATCCGTTCCGGCTCCGACCTCGGCATCAACGGAGGTCCGCTCCAGGTGATCTTCGGGCCGGTGCCGTCCGGCGCCTGGATCGCCGTCTCCTCGCCCTGATCCCACACGAGGGGCCAGTCGAGCGCCTCACTCCAGAACCGTCCGAGCGCGTGGGTGCCGTCGCAGTTGACGGCTCCGAGTCGGGGACAGCCGGCGAGGAATTGGTTGCCCGGCTCGATGACGCAGAACTCGTTGCGTTCGATGTCGGCGAGCACGACATGTGTCTCGTCCGGTGACTGGCCGATGTCGATGTGGCGTGCGCCGTTCGCCACCAGTTCGGCCACGGTGTCGGTCTGATCCGCCTGCGAGCCCGTCGTGAGATCGAAGTGGATCCGGTTCTGGCCGGCCTTGTCGTGACCGGCCCGCCGGAACAGCAACCGGAAGGAAGTCGCGTCCGTCGGCACGAGCTCGACGCTCGAGTCGGCTTCGCGGTGGTCCCATCCGAGTGCGATCGACCAGAACCTCGCCAGTTCGCTCGGCGACAGGGCGTCGAACATCAGGGCAACGAGACGCGCCGTCACCTCGACCTCGCGGTCGTCGCCACCGTCGTGGCTGTCATCGCCGTCGTCGTCGACATCGAGTCCATCTTGTCCGCCCACCGGCCCGGTCGACGACGAGGTTCGGATCCGGTCCCGAGCTCGGGTGTGCCATGGTCGGGAACGTAGGCGGAGCGGGCACCGCGCAGCGAACGGTCTACAGCAGCGCGGCCGCGAGCTCCCGCCACTCGGTGGCGGGCACGTCACGGTCGGAGCGCAGCACCTGCACGCACACGTGTGAGGCGCCGGCGTCCTGGTGCGCCTTCACTCGTGCTGCCACGTCGTCGACCGAACCCCACGCCACGATCGCGTCGACCAACCGGTCGTCGATGTTCGTGATCTCGTCGTCGGTGAATCCGAGGCGCTTCAGGTTGTTGGCGTAGTTCGGCAGCCCGCAGTACACCTCCATGTGCTTGCGGGCGGTCGCCCGCGCCGAGTCGGCGTCGGTGTCGAGGATCACCATCTGTTCGGTGGCGACGATCTTGTCGGGCCCGACCGCTTCGCGTGCGATGGCGGTGTGCTCGACGGGCACGAAGTAGGGGTGGACGCCGTCGGTCAGTTCTGCACCGAGCGCGAGCATCTTCGGGCCGAGCGCAGCGATGACCCGGGTGGTCGGTTCGGCCGGCTCGACGCCCTTGAACATCGACGCGTCCATCCGCTCCAGGTACGTCCGCATCGTGCTCAACGGCTTGGAGTAGTCGTGCTTGCGCACCCACTCGGTGATCGTGTGGTGGCTCGCTCCGAGGCCGAGCACGAAGCGCCCGTCGTACGCCTCGTTGAGCGTCTTGGCGGCGTTCGCAGTGGTCATCGCGTCGCGGGCCCAGATGCTGGCGATGCCGGTGGCGACGCGGAGGTTCGTGGTGGCCTCCAGGATCACGCCGGCGGCCACGAACGGATCACGGGCGACCGTCTCGGGGATCCACAGGCACGGCCATCCCTGGTCGTCGAGCTCTGCCGCGATGTCGCGAAGCTGCGACGCCGGGTATCCGTCGAGGCCCTGCCACAAGCCGATGCTGCCGATGTCGATCATGTCGTCACCGTACGCGTCGCCCCGCTCGCCGACCCGACCGGAGCACGTGGCGCCGACCGCCGGCGGGTGTCAGCGGATGTCAGCGGGCGTACATGGCCTCGATCTCGTCGGCGAACCTCGCCAGGATGCCCCGTCGCTTGAGTTTCGACGTCGGCGTCAGCAGGTCGGTGTCGGGCAGCCACTCGTCTCCGAGCACGGTGATCTTCTTGACCGACTCGGCGTTGTTGAAGTTCGCCATCGCCTCGACGCGTCCCGCTTCGATCTCCGCGAGCACGTCGGGGTTCTTCGCCATCGCCGACAGCGTCGCGTCCTCGCCTTCGAGCCCGTGTTCGGTGGCCCATGCCTTCGCGGCATCGGGGTCGAGCACGACCAGCGCGGCCACGAACGGCCTCTGATCGCCGACCGCGCACGCCTGGCCGACGAGCGGGATGCCCTTCAGCTCGGCCTCGAGGTTGGCCGGGCTGATGTTCTTGCCGCCGGCCGTCACGATCAGTTCCTTCTTGCGATCGACGATCCGGAGGTAGCCGTCGTCGTCGATCTCGCCGATGTCGCCCGTGTGCACCCAGCCGTCGTCGTCGATCGTCTCGGCGGTCTTGTCGGGAGCGTCGAGGTAACCGACGAACATGTTGCCGCCCCGGGCGAGCACCTCGCCGTCGGGACCGAGTTGCATCTCGACGCCCACGGCCGGCCGGCCGACGTGACCGGGCTTCGCCCGGTGCGACCAGGTGAGGATGGCGGTGGTCTCCGACATCCCGTATCCCTCGCTGAGGGGGACGCCGATGGTCTGGAACCAGCGCATCACGTCGGACTGGAGCGGTGCGGCCCCGCTGATGCAGAACTGGGCCTCGTCGAGCCCGATCAGCTGCTTCACCGGCGTGAACGCGACGGCGTCGAGGAACTCGTACGTCTCGACCTCTTCCGATGTCGCCGTCCCGGCGCGCATCTTCTCGGCGATCGGCTCGGCGGCGGCGAGCGCTTCGCCGAACGCCTTCGCCTTCTCCGGGTCGGCTCCGATCGCCGCCGAGACGCCGGCGTGCAGCTTCTCCCACACGCGCGGCACACCGATGAACACGTTCGGATGCACCTCGCCCGCATAGGCCGCGACCTGAGCGGTGTCGGGGCAGCACGTCACCTGCGTGGCGAACTCGATCATGTAGTAGTGCCCGAGCAATCGTTCCATGACGTGCGCCATCGGCAGGTACGAGACGTGTCGGAACCCGGCCAGGCTGTCGAGGTCGGTCTGTTCACGCATCGAGCGGCCGACCGACTCGAGCGCCCAGACGATGTTGTAGTTCGTCAGCATCACGCCCTTCGGTGGGCCGGTGGTGCCGGACGTGTAGATGATCGTGGCGAGATCGTCGGCCTCGCCGACGGTGGTGGCCTCCGCGAGATCGGCGGGGGGGTGGGTCATCAGCTCGCCGAGTCGGACGTGCTCGTCGTCGGTGTCGTCGCTCGGTTCGACGACGACGATCCGCTCGAGGGACGTCAACCGGTCGCGCACCTTGTCGAACCGTTCGATGAACGTGTCGTTCTCGAGCACCGCGACCTTGGCACCGCAGTGGTTGACGAGGTATTCGATCTGATCGGGTGCCGACGAGTTGTAGATCGACACGGGCGTCGCGCCGCAGAACAGCACGGCGAGGTCGATCGCGTGGAACTCGGGACGGTTCCGCATCATCAGGACGACGCGGTCGCCCTTCCCGACGCCGAGCTCGCGGAGCGCGGTGACGAGGCGGGCCGTGTCGTCGGCGACCTCGGCGAGCGTCCGCTCGGCCCACGAGCCGTCCGGTTCCTTCCACCGGAGCACCGCGACATCGCCGTACTCCGCGAGGGTGTCCAAGAAGCGGGTGGCGACCGTCCGGCCGGCCACGCACTGGTCGAGTTCCTGCTGGATCGTCATCCCGTCACCGTACCCGGCCCGGTGCCGCCGTACGGCGGCGCCCCGTGCGACGCTCGCACCCCACTCAAGATGCCGGGCCGATCCGCCGATATCCACCACGTGGAGAACTCGATCCGGCCGCTCGGCCGCTCACGCTGGAGCCTGACGGCCGCCGGTATGGCCCTCGTGACGATCGCGACGATGACCGGACCCCTCGCGTCCCACCGGTGGGAGCACCCCCGTGGGCTGTTCAGTCTGATGACCGTCGCTGCGCTCGTCTGCGTGCTCGCGGCCACCGTGGTGATCGCGCTGGCGGACCGTCGCGAGATGGCCGAGGTGGGGCTGCTCGGGACGATGCTCATGGCGGCGTCGGTGATGCCCCTGGTGCACGGTCTCGTGACCCCTGGCGTGCTGTTCGACGAGACGGAAGCATTCCGGTCGTCGGCGTTCCTGGCGCTGCCGATCGCGCTACTCGCCGGTCTCCCGCTGTTCGCGCCGCACTCGGCGTTCGGCCGCTGGGCGGCCCGGCACTGGCGCGACTGGACGTTGCTGTCGCTGGTCGCCGTG
>CAXBAZ010000331.1:0-5194 GCA_963973395.1 uncultured Acidimicrobiaceae bacterium | reverse complement strand
CGATCTGGTCGGCCTGGCGACTGCCTGATACCCGGGCTTGCAGCGATTCGGCCGCGAGACGGTGTCGCCGCCGGCGTTCGCCCGGAAGCAACTTCTGGTACACGACTTCGGCGATCAGTGCATGGCGGGGCTGGTACGTGTCGCCCTCCACGATCACCATCCCGGCGTCGATCGCAGCCCGGATCGCTCCTTCGGCGTCGTCGTCGAGTTCTGCGACCGCGACGACCAGGTCCTGGTCGGCTGGTCGACCGAGCACGGACAGCGCCGCCACCACATTTTGGCTGGCTGTGGGAAGCCGCTGCAGATCGGTTTCGACGAGATCCGACACCACGTCGGGCAGGTCGTCGTCGGCCTGACGGGCGGCGAGGAGCTCCTGCGTGAAATACGGATTTCCCTGCCCTCGACGCACGATGTCGGAGATCAGTCCCGCGGAAGGCGGAGCACCGATCATCGTCTCAATCCGGTGCCCCACCTCCTCAGCAGTCCAGCCACCGAGCACAATTCGTGATACGTGAGGCAGTCGCGCCAGTTCGGCAATCCGGCGCCGAAGTTCGGGTTCGCGGTTGGCGTCCACCGTCCGGTACGTCACAGCAACGACGACCGACTCGTCGACGAGATTTCGAGCGAGGTAGTCGACGAGGTCCCAGGTCGCAACATCTGCCCAGTGGGCGTCTTCGACCACGAACAGCAAAGGGGGCGTTCGGTCGCTGGCAGCGATGACGAGGTCGGTGACCGAGGCGAGCACGTCGGTGTGCCGAACGGACCCGCTGGACTGCGGATCGATCCAATCGCGCAGTACCGGAGCTGCATCGAGGAGATCAGGGTCAGCCCGTTGCAGGCGTCTGAGCAGTGACATCAACGGCGCGAGTGGAATCTGCTCCCCACCCATCCGCACGCAAGGAGCGACCAGGCAACGCCCGGCACAACGTTGCGCCGCCTCACCCACAAGCGACGACTTCCCGATGCCGGCATCACCGGAAACGAGGACGAGCGACGGCTCTCCGTCTTGTGCGACCTGCAGGGCGCGCTCGAACAGCTCCAACTCGCCGGAACGACCGATGAACTCGTGTTCACCGAGCACGGTCGCCCTCCCCGATGTGCTGCCGGGACGCGCTCTCACGCATGAGGAGGAACGCTACTGCCGATCGTGACGATCTGAGGGGCGATACCCGATGCGGCAGCACGCGCCTTAGGTCGATCGTCCACCCCATGAGCTACGCACCTGCACCCGTCCGCCCACCCGCAGCCCTCGAGTCACCCACAGATCGCGTCGCTGCCCGAACCGTCGAGGCAAGCAAGATCTATGGGACCGGTACCTCACGCGTCGTGGCGCTCGATCAGGTTTCGATCGGATTCCACGAAGGCGAATTCACCGCGATCATGGGACCGAGCGGATCCGGCAAGAGCACCCTGATGCACTGCCTCGCCGGCCTCGACACCCTCACCTCGGGCGCCACCTACATCGGTGACGTCGACCTCGCCGGACTCAGCGACGGCGAACTCACTCGCCTACGACGCGACCGGATCGGATTCGTCTTCCAGGCGTTCAATTTGATCCCGACGCTCACCGCAGCCGAGAACATCACCCTGCCAGCGACACTGGCCCGCGGCAGCGTCCCCAGCGACTGGTTCGACGTCGTCGTCGACGCCGTCGGTCTGCGTCATCGGCTCGATCACCGCCCTGACGAGCTCTCCGGCGGCCAACAGCAACGCGTCGCGATCGCCCGAGCGCTGGCGACGCGACCCGAGGTCATCTTCGCCGACGAACCGACCGGCAACCTCGACTCCCGATCCGGCAGCGACGTCCTGCAGTTCCTACGCACCGCCGTCGACGACCACCACCAGACCATCGTGATGGTCACCCACGACGCCACGGCGGCCGCACACGCCGACCGTGTCGTCTTCCTTGCCGACGGCCGGATCGTCGACGAACTCGCCACGCCGACAGCGGCCGACATCCTCGACCGCATGAAGCACCTGGGGGACTGATCATGTTCACCCTCACGCTCCGCAACCTCACCGCTCACCGCCGGCGGCTCCTCGCCACGATCGCCTCGATCGTCCTCGGCGTCGGCTTCATGACCGGCACCCTCGTGCTCACCGACACCATCGGACGCACCTTCGACCAACTATTCGCCGACGCAAACGAGGGCGTCGACGCCTACGTCCGCGCCGAATCCGTGATCGAGCCCGACCCGATGATGGGAGCCAACCGACCCCGTCTCGACGCCGACATCGAACAACGTGTCCTGCCAGTCGACGGCGTCGCGGCCACGGCGCCCGACGTCCAGGGATACGCAGAGATCGTCACCGAGTCCGACGCACCACGCAACGACGCCCCGAGGCTCGGACGCAACTGGATCGAGGTCGCCGACCTCAATCCGTTCAGTATCGACGACGGTCGTCCGCCCCGAAACGCCGGCGAGATCGTCATCGACCGCGGAACGGCAAGCGAACAGGCCATCCGCGTCGACGACATCGTCAAGGTCGCCACGAAGCGTGGCGTCGACGACGCCGTCGTTTCCGGCATCGCCACCTTCGGCACCGCCGACCGACCCGGCAACGCGTCATTCGTGTTCTTCGACACCGCCACAGCTCAGCGAATGCTCGCGGAACCGGGACGGATCGACGCGATCCGGGTCACTGCAGATGCGGGAGTCGCTCAGGCCGAGTTGGTCACACGCGTCGCCGACGTCGTGGGTGAACAGACCGAGGTACTGACCGGTCACGAGCTCACCGCCGAAGAGCAGGATGACGTCGCCGACCAACTCGCCTTCTTCAACACGTTCCTGCTCACGTTCGCCGCGATCGCGCTCGTCGTCGGCTCGTTCATCATCGCCAACACGTTCTCGATCCTCGTCGCCCAACGCACCCGGGAGAACGCCCTCCTGCGTGCGATCGGTGCCACCCGCCGCCAGATCCTGACCGCAACGGTCGGTGAAGCCTGTCTCGTCGGGGCGGCGGCGTCACTGCTCGGGGTCGGCGCAGGCGTCGGCCTCGCTGCCGGCCTCAAGTCCCTGCTCGCCGAACTCGGCGTCGACATCCCTGCGACCGGGCTCGTCATCTCCTCGAGCACCATCATCATCGGCCTCGGCGTCGGCACTGCGATCACGGTGATCGCGGCTGTGCAACCGTCCCGCGCTGCAGCGCGTGTCGCACCGGTCGCCGCGATGCGTGAGCCGACACCGTCCACGAAGCGGACGCACATCCGAGCGGCCGGCGGGGTCCTCGCCATGATCGTCGGCACGACACTCGTCGCGACCTCACTCGGTCGCAACCCTGACCTGGCAACGGTGGGGGTCGGTATCGCGATCGCGTTCGGCGGCGTCATCGCCGTCGGGCCCGCCACCGTCGCACCGATCGTCACGACGCTCGGCTACCCCGTCGCACGACTTCGGGGCCTGTCAGGGACACTCGCCCGCCAGAACGCGGTCCGCAACCCGCACCGCACCGCCACGACGGCATCTGCTCTGACCATCGGTGTGGCGGTCGTCGCGGCCATGACCGTGCTCGGCGCATCGGTGAACGCATCGATCGGCGCCGCGGTATCGGACGGTCTGCGCGCCGACGTCATCGTCGACGCTGGCATGTTCGCAACCGACGGACTCAGCCCAACCCTCGCAACCGACATCGCGGCGCTTCCCGCCGCCGGACTGACCACCACGACCCGCAGTGCACAGGCCGACGTCGCCGGCACGGCCGTGGCGGTCACCGCCGTCGACCCCGACACCTACGCCACATTCGTGGATCTCGGCGCCACCAACGGCTCGATCGGAGATCTCGACGCCGACGCCCTGGCCGTGCAACGCGACGCCGCCGATCAACACGGATGGAACATCGGCGAGCACGTCACCGTCACCTTCGCCGAGACCGGCCCACATCGCTTCACCATCGAAGCGATCTACGACAACGGACAGCTCGCCGGTGACTACCTCGTCGGACTCTCCACGTTCGAGCAGCACGTCGCCGACCAAGTCGACAGCCAGATCCTCGTCAACGCAGCCGAGGGAACATCTGCGGCCGAACTCCGTGACGTCGTCGCCCACACCGCAGAGATCTTCCCCAATGCGCGGGTACAAGATCGCGACCAGTTCGCGGGCAGCCTCACCGGCCACATCGACGAGATGCTGAACCTCGTCGGAGCCCTGCTCTTGCTCGCCGTGATCATCGCACTGATCGGCATCGCCAACACGCTCTCACTCGCGATCATCGAACGCACCCGAGAACTCGGCCTGCTCCGCGCCATCGGGACGAGCCGACGACAGCTTCGAGCCACGGTGCGACTGGAGGCCCTGCTCGTCTCCTTACTCGGCGCCTGCATCGGTTCTGCCGTCGGAATCGGCGCCGGACTCGCGCTCGCCGCCGCACTCGCCGACCAGGGCATCGACCACCTCGCCATTCCGGCCGGCCGGCTCGCAGCGATCACCTTCGTCGCCGCCGCAGCCGGTGTGGTCGCCGCCGTCCGACCTGCACAACGCGCCGCGCGTCTCGACGTCCTCACTGCGATCGCCACTCCCTGACGGACGTCACCCGATCACCGCAACCACCACACACGAACGGAGACCATCATGTACCCACCCCTGACCATCGACGACATCAACCAGCGACCGCGGCGCAGATGCGCCTCGCCCGCACCCTTCGGCGCCAACCAACCAGCTCGTGGAGCACAAGCGGCCGGTTGCGCCGGCGGGCCACGGCACATCGGTGTCCGGTCGGTGGGCGATGAACAGCGCCACACGATCGGAGGTGATCATCATCGGTGGCGGTGCCGCCGGCCTGTCAGCGGCGCTCGTCCTCGGACGGGCGCGTCGCAACGTCGTCATCTTCGACCGCGGAGCACCGAGCAACCTCGTCGCAACCGGCATCGGCGGCCTCCTCGGCCACGACCGTTACCCACCACGAGCGTTCTACGACACTTGCCGTCAGCAACTCGCGCACTACCCGACCGTGGCCACCATCAACGCCACAATCACCCAACTCCACGCCGCCGGCGACGGCTGCCACTTGGTCCTGAGCGACGGCACACGACTGGACAGCGACCATGTCGTACTCGCCACGGGGATGCGCTACGCCCGTCCAGCCATCGACGGCATCGACACGTTCTGGGGTGCCAGCGTCTTCCACTGCCCGTTCTGCCACGGATGGGAACATCGCGACCTCATCACCGTCGCGGTCGTCCGCGACGACGTCAGCG
>CAXBAZ010000330.1:0-5221 GCA_963973395.1 uncultured Acidimicrobiaceae bacterium | reverse complement strand
AGCAGCGAGTCGCAGCCTGCGAGCGGTGACCATCGGACCGGCTCGACTCCGGCGGGGAGCCGCGTGCCGGGTTCCAGCATCGGCTCGCACAACCACATGGGTGCGCCGGTCTGCGCCCGCCAGGGATGCGTCCACGCCATGATGTCGCGACGAACCCCGGTGGCGACGACGGGGCCGTGGTGGTCGATCACGGCCGGAGCGACGGTCCCAGACGTCTTGCCCGATCGAGGTGGTGCCAAGACCAGGATCGTGGATTCCTTGGGCAGCCAGATCTGTTTGCCGGTGTGCAACTCGCGGCCGACCAGAAGCCCGGAACGCTTCGGGTCACGATGTCGTTCGCCGAGGATCTGCGTGGACGATCCGACGATCGCCTTCTTGGCGAAGCGGTCGAGGTCGGCGCCGTTCGCGAGGCCACGCTCGGCGATGCGGCGTCGCCGGCGCACCCGACCCGCAACGATCGACGCGACGGCCACGGCGGTGAACGCGACCGCGATCGTGGTGTACGCGAACGACGGACCGGACATGCCGGACCCGTCGATCTGTTCGGGTGTGAACAGCTGCGAGTACGCGGCCAGCAGGGTTGGCAGGTCGCGGCCAGCGTTCCAATCCGTCGAGGACCATGCCTTCGACGACAGGGCGGGGGCGAGCCACGCCACCGCCACGAGGCCGCTGATGAGGATGAGTGGCAGCCACTCATTGGTGGGCGCTCGGTGCGCCGTCCGGTCGGCGTTCACCAGCGGCCCCCCCAGTTGAACACCGCTACGCCATCGGAGATGGCCCACGTCGCACCGGTCGGCCCTGACAGTAGGACCGAGCCGTCACCCGGGAACGACTGCCATCCCGCCAATGGTCCGTCGGCCGCCAGTTCGCTCGCGGTGTTGGTATCGGCGGTCGTGGTGACATGGGTTCACAGGCGTAGCGTCGAGCCGTCGGAGCCCGGTTCGCCGAGTCGTACCTCAGCGAACGTGATCGCTCCGTCGAGCGCGTCGACGAGTGCGCCGACCGTCGGGTCGATCGCAGTCGGCCCCTCATGGGTTGGCCCGGTCCGGATGACTCCGAGGGCCAGCAGCCGGGGGAACTGTTCGTAGCTGCAACCCTGGATCTGCCAGTCGACGCCTGCCGTGTCCGTCGGGTAGGTGTCGATCGCGCAGTCAGCGCCCTGGTCGGTTCGGTCCGATCGTTGCGGTATGCCGCTGATGCGTGCCGCGACGGCGAGTTCGCTGATCGTCTCGTCGCGGTCGGTTGGTGTCATCGCCAGCCAGCCGGCTTCGTCGGTTCTGGTCCAGCCCTCGTCGCCGCGTTCGACTCGCCGGAGCGCCTCGACGAGGGTGACCCCGGGGCCGGTCAGGTGCGGCAGGTCGGAGTTGCCGAATCGCCCCGACCACTCGGCAGGGTAGACGAGGTCGCCGCCGTTGACCCTGTATCCGTCGACCAGTCCGGGCGGGAGTGCTCCGCCCGATACTTCGACGGTGCCTGCCGGCAGGATCGTGGCTGCGGTCGGCAGTTCATTCCGACTCGTTGCGGTCGCTGGCGGTGTGGTGTGCGGCTCGGTCGTGATAGTCGTCGCTTCGGCAGCCGCGCCGTGCGTGGCGCCGCTGTTCGAACCGCTGTCCGTCGAGCAGCCGGCACAAACAACAGCTGCGGTCACGCACAGCGCAAGGCGGCCTTGACGGCTACGCCACGTCATCGCACAGTTCCAGTTGTTCGCGGACCTTTTCGATCCAGCGCGAACCGGCCATCCTCACGGAGCCCGGGAGCCGTGGCCCGGCGGACAGTCCCGCCGTGTGCGTCGCCCACTGAACGACTTGTGGAGTCGGTGCGCGGCCGGAGTCACGCGTGCGACGGATCGCCCGGCTGGCGTCGACTCTCATGTCGACGATCGCGAACGGGTCGACGGGTTCCGGGCCCAGCACGATCGGCAGCGAGTCGTTGCGCTGTTGCCGAGTCGCCCAGCGGCGCTGGCGGACAGCGGCAGCCCGGGCGACGTCCCACAAGTCGTCGTGGTCGGTGACGCCGCGATGGATGGCTTCCCAAACCGAGACGTCGACCTCGGCCTGGGCGTCTGGGACGCTGCGGGCCTTGCGGTACACGGCGCGCTTGCGAAGCTCGAGCGTCTCGTGGAACAGCTCTTCCTGGCGTGTTCGCCGTTCGTGCCTGCGGGCGAGGTGGGTGGTTGGGGTGGTGCTGGTTCGCTGGGTATGGACGACGGTGTTGTTCATGCCGTCACGATGAAGAGCGCACCGCCCAGGGACCGCCCACCAAACCGCCCAGGGACCGCCCACCAACCGCCCACGGGGCGCGTGACGCCTACGGGGCACCAGGTCACGCCACATGTTTGGGTTCCTGCAAGGAATCGCCGCGAACTGCCTGGTTCGTGTCAGCGAGCTCGCGCATGCGGCGTGACAACACGACCTCGAGGAGCGCCAGTTGGCCTCGAAGATGGATCAGGCAACGGCGGGCCGGCAGCTGCACGAGGGCGTCGCGTGTCGAGCTCGGCAGACGGAGTCGCTCGATACTGTCGTCCGCATCCGCTGCATCACCCTGGCGAAACATGACGTGCAAGTCGGCGTCAGCGACGAGCCGCTGGGCGATCTCGCCGGCCACCCCGTCGGCCTGGGCGCCGATCTCGGCGAAGCGGTGGACGACCAGAATGTTCGACAGGGCATCGACGCGTCCCAACTTGAAGTCGTGCTGCATGTAGCGCACGCCTTCGATCGTCGACGCGACACGCCAGCCCTCGTCGTTGATGCGCAGCGTCGGCCGTTTGGACCCGGCGAGCATCTGCGAGACCGCGCGTTGACCGGCCAGCATCGCGAACCGCAACACCCGGTCGTCCGTGCCGCAGCCAGAGACGTCGACGACGAACCCGGCGGGAGAGGAGGATGGCTCGATGTTCGAATGTCCGTCGAACATGCCTGCCATGCCGCCGTTCAACAGTTCGCCCAGACCGAAGCGGAGTGCCTGGGTACCCGACAAGGCATCGGCTCGGTCGATGACCAGTTCGTCACACACCGTGGCCGGCATGTCGCGCAACACACCGAGGAGATCAGACAGCACGGGACGGCTCGGCAGGACCCTGACCGCCTCAGCGAGAGCAGCCCGTTCGAGGGTGTCGAGTGACCGTGACAGGCACAGCGACGCCAGCGCCGCCGAGAACTCGAGTCTGCCTGCTTCGTCCTGCAACGGGTTGATGCGGGTCGGACCGCCTGGGCGAAGGTCGAGCACTGGCGCGTTGAGCGCAGCGGCGATCGCCCGGTACTCGCCTTTCACGTCGGTCGCGACGAACCGGTACCCAAAGGCGCCGACGAGATTCCACAGCAACGCCTTCACAAACGCCGACTTGCCGTTGCCGGGCGCCCCCGCGATCACCATGTTCGGGTTCGTGGCGTGCCCCTCAATCACCAGACGCAACGGGTCGATCCCGAACGGGCTCCCGCCCGCGAGACGGTCGATCCCGACCACCGGTCCGATCGAAGGAATCGATCCTCCGAAGTGCCACGGATACACGGACTGCCACTCTGCGGTCGTCGCACGGAGCTTGGTCAGTCTCACGGTGGCGCTTTCCGTCAGCCGCTCTCGGAGCCGACGCGCATCCCCAACGGCAGGGCCGCGGCCAAGGCCGTGTCGTGTGTGCCCGACAACTCCCGCACCGAGGCATGGCCGGACTCGCGAAGTCGGCGTCGCAAGGTGTGACAACGCCGCTCCAGCTCGTCGCGCGATGTCGCTGACACAACGATCAACATGTAGGCGTCGAGTTCGCCGTGGCCCTCTGACACCGCGCGCTCGGCTCGATGCAAGGCATCGACCTTCTTGAGATTCTTCACCCGAACGTGGCCGTCGCCTTCCGTGGCCGCCGACACGTTGTTTCGTGAGCCGATCGAACGTCGCGAGTCGCGCTGACGGTCTGCCCGTGACGGCGGAACCGGCTCGAACACAGTGGTCGCAATTTTCGGCCCGTCGACCGCGAGCGGCTTCCACAACCATTCGCCCTGGACCGCCACGGTCGGCCACTCCACCGCGAAGCAGCGGTGGTAGGCCCGGTCGACGACCACCATGTCGCGTTCAACCGTCACCTGGCTCTCAGGAATCGTTCGTTCAGGGAGCGCGAAACGCTCGCGTCGCGTCGTCGGCACGGTCGGTCGATAGGGGTCCATCGCGGCAGTGACGACCCGACCGATCTCGGCTGGCGACATCAACGCACCCACCGAGAATCCACGATCCTCGAGCTCGCCGCGCAACGTCAGACCGGCTCGGATCGCGGCGGCGTGCATCACCTCGGTCACCGTGCCGCGCATCCCAGACCGCTTGGCGAGCCGGAACCGGCCCGCCTGGGACACCGTCGCCCACACCAACACGTCGTGTTCGGCCGCCAACGTCCCGAACGTCGCCAGATGATCGCTGTAGTCAGACGACGCCGGCCCGTCGACACCATTGGCGTCGTGGTAGCGGACCAGCGCAGCAGGGTCCGCGGCCCGATGGACGTCGGTCCACCCGACCCGCTCCGCTGTCAACTCGGTATTGCGCTCGACGCACAATGCACCCAGCACCTCTCCCCACGACGCCAACGCCTGAGCCTGTTCGCTCTCGGACGAGAACGTCAACGCAGCCCGGTCAACCGTGAACATCACCGTGTACGACCGGCGGCTGACCACCACACCCACCGGATCAGGGTTGGCGTCAGCGGCCGCCAACTGGACCTCGACACCGTGCAGGAACGCCGGACCCTGCCCCGGCCCCGTGATCGGCGCTGACCAGGTGCGATCGCGACGAACCGCCCACCGCAACGCAGACGGGACAAGCAGCCGGAACGGGCGGCGGCGAGTCGGCGCAAACGTCCAGATCGAGATCAGCGCCGTCGCAACCAACGCCGGGACGAGCTGCCCGGTCATCGCGCCGACGCCAAACACCCCCGTCGCCAGCGCAGCACCGGTCAGCTCACCGCGGGTAAAATTGCCGAACAGGTTGACGCGCTCGGCCGGTGGGAACTCGACCTCGTTCACTCACGCGCTCCTCGCTCCAGCAAGGTCGAAACTGAACTGGCGACCGCAGCGGTCGACGTCGCCGGGCTCGTTCTCGATCGGCCCGATCCGCCCGGCGATGGCGCTGACGCCGAAGGTGAGAGGGCCGGCTGAGCGCCGCCCGCCGAGGGAGTACCCACCGCTGATCGGGTTGCGGACTGAACCACGCCAGACGCCGCTCCGCCCGGCGCGCCGCCGCCACT
>CAXBAZ010000329.1:0-5223 GCA_963973395.1 uncultured Acidimicrobiaceae bacterium | reverse complement strand
CGCCAGGGTGGTCCACACCTTCTGGCCGTTGACCACCCACTCGTCGCCGTCGCGCACGCCTCGCGACGACAGTCCGGCGAAGTCGGATCCCGAGCCCGGTTCGCTGAACAGCTGACACCAGATCTCCTCGCAGGTGAAGAGCGGCCGGAGGTAGCGCTGCTTCTGCGCGTCGCTGCCCCAGACGTGCACGGTCGGCCCGCACATCCCGTACCCGATCGGGTTGCGTGCCATGGACGACGGGCCGCCTGCATCGCGCACGCGCTCGTTGACGATGCGTTGCAGTTTGGGGTTGAGTCCCAGCCCGCCGAGGCCCTCGTCGAAGTGCACCCACGCCAACCCGAGGTCGAACTGTGCGCCGAGGAAGTCGGTCGGTGCGGTGGTCGCCGGGGGGTGCGACTCGATCAGGTGCTCCACCAGGTCGGCCACCCGCCGTTCGTCGGCCGTCAACGTGCTCTCGATCACCGTCATGGCCTCAAGGTATCCATCGGTCGTGCCGCCGGACGAAGTCGCGCCGAGGAAGGGGTGGGGCCAGCTGCCACACTCTGCACCGATGACGATCTCGGTGCGAGCCTTGGGTGTCGGCCCGCTGTTGCTCGCGGCGTCGGTCGCGCTGCTGTCGAGTTGTGTCTTCGACGGATCGGAGGATCCGCCCGCTGGGGAGGAAGAGACGGATCCGGCCCCGGGCGTCTCGGTGGAGATCCCGGCTGCCCGACTCACTCCCTTCTGCCAGGCGATGACGGATCTGAGCGATCGGGTGCGTTCCGGCGAAGCGGTCGACGACGCCGAGATCGTCGAGACCTACCGGTCGATCAGCGGCGACGTCCCCGCCGTGATCGCCGACGACTTCGCGCTGGTGCTACAGGCGTTGGAGACCGGTGCCCCGGCGCCGACCGATCCGCCGCGCGCCACGATCCAGACGGTGCCGCGGCCGTCCACCGCACCGCCGACGACCGGGGCGACGACCGACGGGGCGACGACCGACGGAGAGACCGCAGAGTCCGGCACGTCGGTGCCGGGCAGTGTCGTGGTCGACGAACGCTTCGATCGTGACGACTCCCCCGCCCAACGGATCAACAGCTACGTGTCGTTCACGTGCCGCGACGCGGACAACAATCCCGGTCCCCCGGCGACCCAACCGCTCGAAGGCCCGCCGCCGACCGCCGACTGAGGGTCACCGCCGCGTCAGGCCACCGGCGACCCACCCTCAGTTCGACCCACCCTCAGTGCAGGGGTGCGAGCGACTCGATCGCCGCCGCACGTTCGCCGGAGAACTCGGGCAGCGCCTGCCGGGCCTGCATCACGACGGCGAGACGCACGGCGTCGGAGCTTCGTTCGCACGATGCCTTCAGGTTGTTCAGGATGCGTGCCACGACGAATCTCGGCGGGCTGGTCTCGAGGAACCGGTCCGACCAGCGCGACACCCCCTGGATCACCAGCAGGTTCCGGCAGTCGTCCCGGGTGAGGTCGGTGTGGCCGTGGAACGGATCGGCGAACCAGCGCGGGTCGGCGGGGTCGCCGACGAGGAAGTGGCCGGGCATGCCGACCCCGGCGAGCCGCACACCGACACGGCGTGCGACCTCGATCGCGACGACCGCCAGCGTGATCGGCATCCCCCGCCGCGTGGCCAGCACGTGATCGAGACACGAGTTCTGCCATCGGTGGTAGTCGGAGCGGTCGCCGGTGAAACCGGCCTCGCCGGTCAGGAAGCGCATCACGCCGTCACGGGTCGGCGTCGGGCAGTCGGCGGCCAGCACGTCGAGCTCGGCCATCGCCCCGATCACGTCGAGTTCCGGTTGGAATGCCTTCGAGAGCAGCAGCGTGAGCTCGTCGAGCGTGGCCTCCGGCGAGATGACGGCGTCCGCGAACGGGGCGACCCGGTGTCCGATCTCCGACGGCTGCGCCCGATCCACGCAGCGACCGTACCGTCGACTACCGTCCGCGGCCATGTATCCCGGACTCCACGTCGAGACCCATGCCGATCGCCCCGCCGTGATCATGGCCGAGAGCGGAGCGATCCAGACCTTCGCCGAGCTCGACGCCGCGGCGAACCAGCTGAGTCACCTGCTCCGCTCGGCAGGACTCCGGCCGGGCGACCACATCGCACTCTGCATGGAGAACCATCCCCGCTATCTCCAGATCCTGTGGGGCTGTGACTACGCCGGGCTGATCTACACCGCGGCGTCATCGCGGCTCACGACCGAGGAGCTGGCCTACATCATCGACGACTGCGGTGCCACGGCGTTCATCACGTCGAAGTACAAGGCCGAACAGGCCGCCGACCTCCTCGACCGGACGCCGGGGGTCGAGCTCAGGTTGATGCTCGACGGCACCGTCGACGGCTACGAGTCGTTCGAAGCCGCTGTCGCGGCGCACCCCACCGAGCCGCTCACCGACCGGCCGGCGGGCACCGACATGCTGTACTCGTCGGGCACCACCGGCCGGCCCAAGGGTGTCCTGCCGGCGTTCGAACCCGAACCGCTCGAGACCCGCGTCACCGGCGTCGCCGCGATGCTGAGCCTCCTGTTCGGACTCGACGCCTCCAAGGTGTACCTGACGCCGGCGCCGATGTACCACGCCGCTCCCCTGCGGTTCTCGATGTCGGCACTCGCCAACGGCGCCACCGTCGTGGTGATGGAGCACTTCGACGCCGAGCGGTACCTGCAGGTGGTCGAGCAGTACTCGGTCACGCACAGCCAGGTCGTGCCGACCATGTTCGTCCGCATGCTCAAGCTGCCCGAGGAGATCCGCTCGCAGTACGACGTCTCGTCGATCGAGTGCGTCATCCATGCCGCCGCGCCGTGCCCGATCCCGGTCAAGAAGCAGATGATCGAGTGGTGGGGTCCCGTGCTGCACGAGTACTACGCCGGCACCGAGGGCAACGGCTTCGTGTATTGCAACAGCGACATGTGGCTGGCCCACGAAGGCACGGTCGGTACACCGATCAACTGCGTCGTCCACATCGTCGGCGACGACGGCGACGAGGTGCCGGTCGGCGAGTCGGGCACGGTCTACTTCGAGGGTGGGGCGAGCTTCGAGTACCACAACGACCCGGAGAAGACCGCCGGCTCGCGCCACCCGAACGGTTGGACGACCCTCGGCGACATCGGGTACCTCGACGCCGACAACTTCCTGTACCTGACCGACCGGAAGGCCTACATGATCATCTCGGGCGGCGTCAACGTCTACCCGCAGGAGGCCGAGAACGTCCTGACGATGCACGATGCCGTCATCGACGTCGCCGTGTTCGGCGTGCCGAACGACGACTTCGGCGAAGAGGTCAAGGCCGTGGTTCAGCCCCGTGAGATGCCGGCCGACGACGACGCCGCGTTCGCGCTGGCGGGCGAACTGATCCAGTACTGCCGCCAGCATCTCGCCGACGTGAAGTGCCCCAGGTCGATCGACTTCCGCGAGGAACTACCGCGCCACCCGACCGGCAAGCTCTACAAGCGGTTGTTGAAGGACGAGTACTGGGAGGCGGCCGGGCGGTCGATCTGACCGTACGCTCGGGTATGCATCCGTTTCTGGACTGGCCGGGGCCGATCCCGTTCGCCCACCGGGGCGGGGCGTCGGACAATCCCGAGAACACGATGCCGGCGTTCCAGCACGCGGTCGACATCGGCTACACGTACCTCGAGACCGACGTGCACGCGACCAGCGACGGCGTGCTCGTCGCGTTCCACGACGACTCGCTCGACCGGACCACCGACCGGAACGGCGTGATCAACGCTCTGCCGTGGAGCGAGGTGAGCGCGGCGCGCGTCGACGGGCGTGAGCCGATCCCGCTGTTCGAGGACCTCATGGAACAGTTCCCCGATGCCCGGGTGAACATCGACTGCAAGGCCGACAGCGGCGTCGACGCACTCGTCGCGTCGCTGAAGCGCCTCGACTGCCTCGATCGTGT
The DNA here is from genome assembly GCA_963973395.1 of uncultured Acidimicrobiaceae bacterium. Classification (GTDB taxonomy): domain Bacteria; phylum Actinomycetota; class Acidimicrobiia; order Acidimicrobiales; family Ilumatobacteraceae; genus Ilumatobacter. Next base: position 1,322 of record CAXBAZ010000329.1, on the reverse strand, counting down.
GCTCGTCGGAGGGTTCAGCGACGCCCGGCTGCGGCGCTTCCGCTCGGAGTTCGGCGATGCGCTGTGCACGAGCTTCGGACCCCAGCAGATCGCCGCCCTCCGACTCGCCGGGCGGGTGCCCTGGGGTGGCGAGGCCGCCCAGGTGCCCGTTCGCCAGGGTCGCCTGACCATCGTGAACGAACGGTTCGTCGAGCGCGCTCACCAGCGCCGCCTCCAGGTCCACGTGTGGACGATCGACGAGCCCGACGAGATGCACCGCCTGCTCGACCTCGGCGTCGACGGGCTGATGACCGACCGACCCCAGATCCTCAAGGACGTGCTGATCGAACGCGGGACCTGGACGAACTGATGGAGGCGGCCTGACGGAGGCGGCCTGACGGTGTCGGCCGACCGCCGGCGGTGAGGGTTTGGCGGCGTCCACTCGGGGTATTCGCCACGCACCCACCCGTCCCCTGGAGGTCACGTGAGCACACCAGATCAGGCCGACCGAGCTCCGAGTCCCGTGACGCTGGTCGCGATCGAGGTCAACGGGGAGACCCGGTCACTCGCCGTGGAGCCACGCTCGACGCTCCTGACGGTGATCCGTGACGATCTCGGTCTGACCGGCACCAAGGAGGTCTGCGAGATGGGCAACTGCGGCGCCTGCACGGTGCTGCTGGGCGACGACGCCGTGTATTCGTGTCTGGTCCTCGGCGTCGAGTGCGACGGCCGATCGGTCGAGACCGTCGAGTCGCTGGCCGACGGACCCGACCTCCACCCGATCCAGGACGCCTTCGCCGACTGCGATGCGTTCCAATGTGGTTTCTGCACGCCCGGGCAGATGATGAGCGTCGAGGCGCTGCGTCGGCGACGGGCGGCTGCCGACGATCGGCGCGACCTCGACGTCGACATCGAACGGGCACTCGTCGGCAACCTCTGCCGGTGCGGCGCCTATCGCCACATCCTCGAGGCGGCCCGGGCGTCGCTGGACGACGGTCGATGAAGACCGAACGCACCACCGACCTCCCCGAGTGGACGGTCGATCACGAATTCCGCGAGCTCGGCAACTCCTCCCGTCGGCGCGAGGCCGCCGACAAGCTGACCGGGTCGGCTCGATACGCCGCCGACGTCCGTCTCCCCGACCAGTTGCAGCTGGCGTTCGTTCGGAGCCCCCACCCCCACGCCCGAGTCGTGTCGATCGACCGGACCGATGCCCTCGCGGTCCCCGGCGTCGTGACGGTGATCACCAACGACGACCTCGCCCCCGATCTCACGTGGTACGAGGAGGAACTGCCCTTCTTCGCCGAGGTCGCCCGCTTCGTCGGCGACGAGGTCGCCGCCGT
>CAXBAZ010000328.1:0-5225 GCA_963973395.1 uncultured Acidimicrobiaceae bacterium | reverse complement strand
TCAACCTCACCTCGCCCGCCCTCCAGGCGGGCTGTTTCCGCGAAGTCGCCGCCGTGCTCACGCCGGGCGGGCGATTCGTCGTCGAGGCGTTCGTGCCCGACCGATCGGACACGCGGTCGTCCGACGTGTCGGTGCGTTCGCTCGCGGCCGACCGGGTCGTCCTGTCGGTCTCACGGCAGGATCCGGAGCAACAGACGGCGGAGGGCCAGTTCGTCGAGTTCACCGAGGCCGGCGGCGTTCGGCTACGACCGTGGGCGATCAGGTACAGCTCGCCCAGCGAACTCGACGGGATGGCCGACGCCGCCGGATTCGACGTCGAACACCGGTGGGCCTCGTTCGACCGGAGCCCGTTCGACGACGCCGCCGACCGCCACGTCTCCGTGTTCCGACGCCGCTGAGACGCGCGCCCGGCGACATCGGGTTCGCGGTTGGTCAACTTCCGCGCCGGGATCGCTCTATCCTGGGTGGCCGATGAGTCAGATGCGGTTGAATCAGTTGACGGGCCGATGGGTCACCATCGTCGCCGAGCGGGCACTGCGACCGTCGGACTTCGCCCCACGGCAGCAGATCGAGATCGAGTCCGATCGGGCGTGCCCGTTCTGCCCGGGTCACGAGGAGTCGACACCGCCTGCGCTCGAGACGTTCGGCGAGGGTGGCGACTGGACACTGCGCGTCGTGCCGAACCGCTACCCGGCCTTCGAGGGCGACGACGGGTTCGCCGTTCGTCACGTGGGGCCAGTTCACGTGATGGCCGAGGGAACGGGCATCCACGAGGTGTTCGTGTACTCCCCCTCCCACGACCACTCGCTCGACCAACTCGACGACGACGGCGCTCGTCGGTTCATGCTCGCCCTCAAGCACCGCTTCGCCGAGCACGCGCTGCTCCCGAACATCCGCTACACGCAGGCGATCGTCAACCACGGACGCGAGGCCGGCGCCTCGATCGCACATCCGCACGGCCAGCTGCTCGGCCTGCCGTTCGTGCCCGGCGAAGTCCTCGACGAAGAGCGTGCGTTCAGCCGATTCGCCGGAGGCTGTCTGCTCTGCACCACCGCCGAGGCCGAGTTGTCGGCCGGCGAACGGGTCGTGTTCGCGAACGACGACGTCGCCGTGATCTGCCCGTACTGGAGCGGCAGTCCGTACGAGCTGCTGATCGTGCCCCGGCGGCACGAGTTGCACCTCCAGGACGCCGACGACGACTCGCTCGAGGCCGTCGGCTGCGCCCTGCGCGATTCGACCGGCTTCTTGAACAGGGCCCTCGGTGACGTCGCCTACAACGTCGGGTTCCACACCGCTCCGCATGCTCACACCGGCGAATACCACTGGCACATCCACGTGTGGCCCAACCTCGTCACGCAGGCCGGGTTCGAACGTGGCACCGGGGTGCTGATCAACATCATGCCGCCCGAGCAGGCGGCCGAGACGCTCCGCAACGCTGCGTCGCTCGCCGGGTCCTGAATGGGCCGCATCCGGGTCGCGGTCGAGATCGACGCGCCACCCGCCGATGTCTGGTCGGTCGTCGAACCGATCGAACGCCACGTCGACTGGATGGCCGACGCCGTCGCGATCCGCTTCACGGGGGCGTCGACCCGTGGCGTGGGTACCGAATTCGAATGCGACACGAAGGTCGGCCCGATCACGCTGACCGATCTCATGACCGTCACTGAATGGGAACCCGAGCGTGCCATGGGCGTCCGCCACACCGGCATCGTCACGGGCACCGGAGTCTTCGAGCTCGAACCGATCGACCTCGGTCGGCGCACGCGGTTCACGTGGACCGAAGACCTCACGTTCCCGTGGTACCTCGGAGGCCGGCTCGGCGAGATCGTGGGTGGACAGGCCGTCATGAAGCGGATCTGGAAGCGCAACCTGCGCCGGCTGACCGCACTCGTCGAGAACCCGACCGCCTGACACCGCCACCGCCGACACCACCGGCACCGACACCGTCGCCACTGACACCACCGGCACCGCCGGCACCGCCGACACCGCCGGCACCGCCGACACCACCGGCACCACCGACACCACCGGCACCGACTCCGTCGCCACTATCGTGCGGGCGGTGCGCGTCCTGATGTTGTCGTGGGAGTTCCCACCGAGCGCCGCCGGTGGTACCGCGGCCCACGTCGACGGCCTCGCCACAGCACTCGACCGGCTCGGCCACGAGGTCGTCGTGATCACACGGCGCGTCGCCGGGGCCGAGGTCGAGTCCCAGCTCGCCGGAGTCCGCATCCTCCGAGCCGACATCGACCTGCCATGGCTCCCCGACAACCGTGTGGCCGCCATCGCATCGGCCAACCATGCCTTCGTCGCGGCCTTCACGTCGCTCGACGGATGGCGACCGGACGTCGTGCACGCCCACGACTGGTCCGTCGCCTGGGCCGCCGACGTGATCGGCACGTCGACCGGGGCCCCGCTGGTGACGACGTTCCACGGCACCGAACGTGGCCGCCACGGCGGCCACCTCAAGCCCGGCGACTCGACCGACATCAACAGCGTCGAATGGTGGCAGGCGTACCGCTCGCGCAGGATGATCACCGCGACGAAGCTGATGGTGCGCGAGATCGTCGACGGCTTCGAGGTCGACCCGAGCCACGTCAGCCGCATTCCCGGCGGCATCGACCCCGAGTGGTGGAGTTCGGTCGGACCCGACGAGGCGCCCGTCAGCGGACGCAGCGGTCTCGTGCTGGCGTGGGGGCGGGTGCAGTACGAGAAGGGGTTCCAAGTGCTCGCCAGGGCGGTCGGCAGCCTGCGATACCGCATCGGGGGCCTCGAGTGTGTGATCGCCGGGCGCGGCAGCTATCTGCCCGAGCTCCAGTCACAAGTCGACGTCGCCGGCGTCGGCGACATCGTCGAACTGCCCGGCTTCGTGAGCGACAACGCGCTCCGAGCCGCGACCCACCGGGCCGGATGCATCGTGATCCCGTCGCTGTACGAGCCGTTCGGCGTGGTGGCGCTCGAGGCGCTCGCGAGCGGAGCGCCGCTCATCGTGGCCGACACCGGCGGCCTGGCCGAGCTCGTCGGCGGGACCGGATCGGCGTTGCTGTTCGAACCCGGCAACGCCGAACATCTCGCCGACTGCATCGAGCAGGTGCTCACCGACCAGCAGCTCGCCGATCGCCTGGTCGAACGTGGTCGGGAACTCCTGGACGCGACGTACTCGTGGCACGCGATCGCGGTCCGGACGCTGAACGTGTACGTCGACGCCCTCGACTCCCGCTGACAGCGACGATCGCCCGGAACGGCCGGGCCGGGGATCAGGTGCCCGTGAACTCGGCCTTGCCCGGGCCGTGCTCGAGGAAGCTCCGCACCCCGACCTGGCTGTCGTTCGTGCGGGACGATTCGACGAACGCCTCCCGCTCGATGCGCAGACCGTCGGCGAGCGAGGTGGAGAGACCCTGGTCGATCGCCTGCTTCGCCAACGCCTGCGAGAGCACCGCACCACGGGCACATTCGGCCGCCAGCGCCAACGCCCGGTCGTGCAACTCCTCGCCGGGCACGACCTCGTCGACGAGACCGATCCGCAGCGCCTCGTCGGCGGTGACCTGACGCCCGGTGATGCAGATCTCCTTCGCCCGGCTGGGCCCGACCTGCCGTGCGAGCCGCTGTGTACCGCCGCCACCCGGAATCGTGCCGAGCAGGATCTCGGGTTGGCCGAACACGGCCCGCTCGCTCGCGATGCGGTAGTCGCACGCGAGGGCCAGTTCGCATCCGCCACCCAGGGCGTAGCCCGAGACGGCGGCGATCACGAACCGAGACACACCCGCCAGCGCGTCGAGCGCGGCATGGATACGTGCGGTGATCCCGACCGCCTCGTCGGCGCCGCCGAACTCGGAGATGTCTGCACCGGCCGCGAAGATCCGCTCCCCACCGGTCACCACCACTGCGCCCGGTGGATCGGCGGTCAGGTCGTCGGCGATCCGGTGGATCGCGGCGACGACGGCACTCGACAGCGCGTTGACCTTGCCGTTGTTCAGGGTGACGACGGCGACCCCGTCGTCCCGACGCTCGAGCAGCACCACGTCGTCACTCTTGCCATCACCTGTGTCGTCATTCATGACGCCATCTTGCCCGACCGGCGGCATCGGGCGCGTGGTCCTACGCGTCGACCCCCGCCAACATCTCGTCCGCTGCCGTCCACGGGTCGGTCGTCTGGTCGCCGACGGCTACGGTGAGCTCGTCCCAGCGGTCGCCCGTACAGAGCGAGCGTGCCTTCTCCCGGAGCCGGTTGGCGATGATCTCGCGCAGCTCCTCTCCGGCCCGGAACGAACGCCGTTCGACGAGTTGGCCGCTCGTCTCGGCGTACGCACGGTGCGCGAGCACGGCATCCCACAACGCCACCACGCCCTCGCCCGTGGACCCGACCGTCGGCACGATGGGCGCCCGCCACGCATCGTGCGGCAGATCGGAGAGGTCGAGCATCTGCTCGAGGTCGCGGCGGGTCTCCTCCACACCCTTTCGGTCGGCCTTGTTGATCACGAACACGTCCGCGATCTCCATCAGCCCCGCCTTGTTCGCCTGCACGCTGTCACCCCAGCCCGGATTGACGACGACGACGGTGGTGTCGGCCTTCCCAGCGACCTCCACCTCGACCTGGCCGACGCCGACCGTCTCGACCAGCACCCAGCGCCGACCGACCGCGTCGAGCAGGCGAACCGCCTCGGGCGTCGCCAGCGACAGACCGCCGAGATGGCCCCTCGTCGCCATCGACCGGATGAACACACCCGGGTCGGTGGCGTGGTCCTGCATCCGGACGCGATCGCCCAGGATCGCGCCGCCGCTGAACGGCGACGACGGGTCGATCGCGAGCACCGCGACCTCGAGGTCGAGCGACCGGAGGTGGCCGATCGTCGCACTCGTCAGCGTGCTCTTGCCCGAACCCGGAGCGCCGGTGAGCCCGACGGTGTACGCCTGTCCACTCTCGGGGTAGGCGAGACGTCCGACGCGTCGGGCCGGCTCACCACCACGTTCGATCAGCGACAGCAACCGGGCGAGCGCTCCACGATCGCCCGCTCGGGCGGCGGTGAACAGTTCGTCCGGGTCGGAGGATCGGGCCATGCCTCGACAGGATGTCAGACGGGGCTGTCGATCGCCGCTTCGGCGTCGGCGATGTTGACCACTTCGGTCACGCCGTCGACACGGTCGCGCATGATCCGCTCGATGCCGCCCTTGAGCGTCTGGGTCGAGACCGGGCACGTGCCGCAGGCGCCGACGAGCCGGACCGACAC
>CAXBAZ010000327.1:0-5239 GCA_963973395.1 uncultured Acidimicrobiaceae bacterium | reverse complement strand
GCGACAAGATCTTCGCCAAGGCCAAGGGCAACCCCGAGGGCGCCGAGGGTCTCGCCGAGTTCCCCGACAGCCAGCTCGACGCCGTCATCGAGTCCGCCGAGGAGTGCCCCGGCGAGTGCATCTTCATCGAGCCCTGAACGCCCGTTGAACCTCGATCGTATGTCCACGGCCCGGCGTCACGTGACGCCGGGCCGTTGCGCGCCCTCCGCCATGTCGTGGTCCCGGCCCTGCGAGCCCCAGATCCGCGACACGCGTCGACCTGAGGGTGCCGGACCGGAGGTTGCCGTCGGATGACCGAGCGCGCTCCGTTCTCGTTCGAGCACACGTTCGTCGACCGGCTCGCAGGGTTCGGCGCGCCGTGGGAGCCGACCGAGGTGCCCGCGCCGAACCTGCTGAAGTTGAACACGACGCTCGCGACCGAACTCGGTCTCGACCCGCGGCGCCTGACGACAGAGGACGGCGTGCGGATCCTGGCCGGCGCGGCGACGCCGGCCGAGGCGTCCCCGATCGCCCAGGTCTACGCCGGACACCAGTTCGGCAGCTACAACCCACAGCTCGGCGACGGGCGTGCCGTGCTCCTCGGCGAGATCGTCGCACCCGACGGGCAGCGCTACGACGTCGCCCTGAAGGGGTCCGGCCGCACGCCGTTCTCGCGCGGCGGCGACGGCAAGGCGGCGCTCGCTCCGGTGCTGCGTGAGTACCTGATGGGTGAGGCGATGCACGCCCTCGGCGTGCCGACCACGCGGGCGCTCGCGGCCGTGACGACCGGCGAGCTGATCCGCCGGGACGGCATGGCTCCCGGTGCGGTCCTCACGCGGGTGGCTTCCAGCCACCTCCGTGTCGGTACGTTCCAGTTCTTCTCGGCCCGCGGCGACACCGATCGGCTCCGACGGCTGGTCGACTACTCGATCGATCGTCACGACCCGGATCTCGCCCACGTCGACAACCCACCGCTGGCCCTGGTCGATGCCGTGATCGGCCGACAGGCGGCGCTGATCGCGCGGTGGATGAACCTCGGCTTCATCCACGGGGTGATGAACACCGACAACGTCACGATCTCGGGCGAGACGATCGACTACGGGCCGTGCGCGTTCATGGACGCCTACGACCCGCGGACGGTGTTCAGTTCGATCGACCACGGCGGACGGTACGCCTACGGCAACCAGCCGACCATCGGACTGTGGAACATGGCCCGGCTCGCCGAGGCGCTGCTGCCGTTGATCGACGACGACCAGGAGCGCGCGGTCGAACTCGCCACGCACACGCTCGACACCTACCAGTCCCGCTACGACGAAGCGTGGCTGGCCGGCATGCGCACCAAACTCGGGATCGAACGTGCCGACGATGCCGCCGGCGATCGCGCGCTGGCGAACGATTGGCTCGAGCTGCTGGAGCGCCATCGCGTCGATGTCACCACGGCCTTCCGGCGCCTCGCGGAAGCCGCCGACGGCGAGCTCGCGTCCCGCGTCGGCGTGACATCACTCTTCGACGACGACATCGCCGATTGGCTCGATCGTTGGTCGAGGCGCAGGGCACCCGGTGCGGCCGACGGCATGCGACGCGCCAACCCGGTCTACGTCCCACGGAACCATCTCGTCGAAGCCGCGCTCGAGGCGGCGACCGCCGGCGACATGGCGCCGTTCGACGAACTCCTCGACGTCGTGACGTCGCCGTACGCCGAGCAGGCCGGTCGGGAACGCTTCGCCCAGCCGGCACCCGACGACTTCACGAACACCTACCGCACCTTCTGCGGCACCTGACCAACGCCGGGCCGGGCGGTGACCGGTCAAGCTCGCCGTCGACGCCGCCCGCGCCGGACGGGCGGCGACGGCACGTCCCAGTGCAGGACGAGTTCGTCGCTGTCCGACAGCGCACGCCAGCGGGCCGCAATTTCGTCGAGGGTCCGGTCGTGCGGCGTCGACTCGCCGCGACGCCATGTGAAGTGGATGTCGTTCACCACCCGTTCGGCGTCGTCGAGTTCGCCGCCGTGTTCGCGGATGACGAACGTCGCCAGGTCGTGCGGGACGTCGGCGCCGGCCGCCATCGTCGGGCCCGGCACGACCGTGCGCGGCGGCCGGATCGCCTCCCACCGGCACGCACGACCGTCGAGGAGCTTCGTGAACGTCACCTGCACCCGACCGACCGTACGAGGCCCGCCACGGGCGTTTCGAGTGGGTTCCCGGTCAGCGGACCCGTTCGACCTTGCGGTCGGTGCGCATCGCGCGGTTGCCCTGACCGAGGAATCTGGCGACGGTCAGGAACGCGGTGTGAGCAACCATCCGGTGGTCGGGGCGCACTGCTTGACCGTCGACCTTCCAGCCGCGGTGCAGCACCTCGAGCGTGCGGACGTCGATCCAGCGGCCCTTGAACTGTTCGCCGACCTGCATCGCCTGCGTGATCGAGGGGGTGTAGGCCACACAGACGCCGCCCGGGGCGAGCACCGACTCGAGGTGCGGGATCACCTGCCAGGGTTCGGGCAGGTCGAGCACGGCCCGGTCGAACGGGCCGTGCGACTCGTCGATGCCCGCGTAACTGTCGGCGATGTGTACGTCGTAGCGGTCGAGCACGTCGGCGCCGAGGAACTCGCGCACGTTCGCCTTGGCCCGGTTCGCGAAGTCTTCGCGCACCTCGTAGCCGACGATGTCGGCCCCCCACCGCAGCATCGTCATCGACAGCGCCCCCGATCCGATGCCGGTCTCGAACACCCTCATGCCGGGTCCGATGTCGGCGAGCATGCAGATCGGGGCGAGATCCTTCGGGTAGATCACCTGCGCTCCACGCGGCATCTCGAGCACGTAGTCCTCGAGCGTCGGCCGGAGCACCGTGTACTCCGCGCCCTTCGTGCTGTTCACGATCACGCCGTCGTTGCGGCCGATGATCGAATCGTGCGGCACGAAGCCGGCATGCGTGTGGAACTCGCCACCGTCGTCCAACGTGAGCAGGTAGCGCCGCTTCTTCGCATCGAGCAGCATCACGCGGTCACCCGCGGCCAGAACCTTCATGTCACTCCCCTGCTGTCCGAGCAGCCAGATACGCCGTGCGGGCCTTCTTGTTCAACACCATCTCGACCGGCACCGGCTCGACACCGCCCACCCGCTCGTGGAGGCGACAGAACGCACACACGGGGGCTGCGCCCGAATCCGGTTCGGTCGTCGGGGCACCGCACGCCGTGCACACCACGAGCCGACTGCCCGTGTGCGCTCGGTGCTCGGCCAGGATCGGCGACATCTTGTCGACGAATTCGAGGTAGAACGCGGACTTCGAGCCCGGGGACTCGCGCTCGATCGAGTTGAGGGCGTCCTTGTACGCGAGGTGCTTGTTGCCGAGCGCCATCGGGCACTCCTCCACCTGGTAGTCGATGCCGCGCACGATGCACCATGCCGCCATCTCACGTTCGGTGAGGCGCATCAGCGGCTTCACCTTCTTCGGGAAACCGTCGCGCGCCGGCAGCACCGGATACTGGCGGGCGAGGTACTCCACGTCCCACCGGAGGGCGTTGCCGAACAGCACGGCGGCCTCGTCGTCGAGGTTGTGGCCGGTGACGACCACGTCGTATCCGCCGTCGAGCGCCGCCTTGTCGAAGAGGTGCCGCTTCGAGAGGCCGCACGCCGAGCACGGCACCCGTTTGGTGACCTTGGCGGCGGTGGGCACGTCGTAGTCGTAGTCGTCGCGGAGGTCGATCGTGTGCAGCGTGAGGCCCCGTTCGTCGGCGAACGCCCGGGTGTAGTCGCCACTGACGTCGCTGTACTCGCCGATGCCGAGACCGATGTACAGCCCGTCCGCCTGGTAGCCGAGGTCGAGCAGGATGTCCCACACCGCGAGCGAGTCCTTGCCGCCGCTGACCGCCACGAGGATCTTGTCGTCCTGGGCGAGCATGTCGTGATCCCGGATCGCCTTCTCGACCTGCCGGCGGCACAGTTGCAGCAGGTGCTCGGCACAGAAGTTCGCGTTGTGGCGTGGCAGATCGATGATCGCCCGTTCGCCGCACACGCGGCACTTCGAATGGTTCATCGCACCTCTCCTTCCTCGTTCCCGAATCGACATTCCGGGTTGTGCCTGGGCGCTCGTGACGATTGGTCGCAGTTCGCCTATCGGCTCACGCTCCTGGCACAACTCGCATTCAGCCTCCGGAGATGACGGGCCGGATCTCGATCGTGTCGTCGCCGTCGAGTCGTCCGTCTCCGGGCACCAGTGTGCCGTTGCGGATCACCAGGAACGACTCGCGGTTCAGGTCGAGTTCGTCGAGCAGTTGGTTCACGGTGCGGTGACCGTCGACCGTGATCTCACGCTTCGGCTGTCGCAGCTTGACGATCACGAGACGTCGCGCAGTCGGGCCCGGCGGGCGCGTGCGCGTCGGTCGGTCGCCCGGGACACCGCCCACAACGTGCCGAGTGCGCGGTGTTCTTTCAATGACGGCGGTTCCATGCCGGCCTTGCGCAGCTTCTTGCGCTCACGCTTGGTGACCGGCTTCGCCGTGGCGACCTGCATGTATCGACCCGAGCCGAGTTTGGCGAGGTCGATCACCTCGACCTGCTTGCCGAAGAACTTCTTGATCGACGCCTTGCCGAACACCCACAGGGCGACGGCCTTCCAGAACGTGCTCTGCCCGAAGATGCCCGAGTACATCGCCTTGCGCCGGATCAGGACCGCAGGACGAAGCGCCCGTGGGAGCAGCGCCATCTCAGATGCGCTTGATCTCGACGAGCGTCGTCTTCTTCTTGCCGCTGCGCTTGCCGAGCAGGAAGAAGATGATGATCAGCACGACGATCGCGGCACCGCCGACCATCGCCAGCGTGCTCTTCTTGTCGTCGACCTTGCCCTGCACTCCGTCCTGGAACGCCTGCAGCTTGTGCTGCAGGTCTTCAGGGGAGATCTTGGTGGTGGTCTGCTTGCTCATCGCTTGTCTTCCTTGTCGAGGAACGTCTTGTTCACCTGAGCCATCGCCAACACGATCAGCAGCACGCACACGACCAGCACGATCAGGTAGGGCAACCACGACAGGCGGCCGTCGGCGATGTCGCTGACCTCGGTCTGCAGGAGCCGGAGCAGGCCGAGCAGCAGGAGCGACAGACCGATGCCGAGGCAGATCGCTCCGGCGGCGCCGAACGCGACCCACCGACCCGCACCACGGAGCGGACCGACGGTCTCCTGCTTGGCGTAGGACTTGACGAACTCCACGACCTCGCCGATCGATGCCTGTTCGTTCTTCGGGCGGAGGCGGGGGGCGTCGCCGGTGACG
>CAXBAZ010000326.1:0-5242 GCA_963973395.1 uncultured Acidimicrobiaceae bacterium | reverse complement strand
GCCCGACGACATCGTGACGACCCGTCCGGCCCGTGCCGCCCGGAGTGCGTCGAGCAGGAGGCTCGTGAGCAGGAACGGCCCGACGACCTGGCTCGCGACCGTGGCTTCGATGCCCTGGGAGTTCTCCCGTCGTTCGTCCGACAGGGCACCCGCGTTGTGGAGGAGGCCGTCGATGCGGTCGAACCGGGAGGTGAGGTCGGCCGCCATGGCGCGGACCTGGTCGAGTTCGCCCATGTCGGCGGTGGCGATCGACACCTCGGTCGAGCCGGTCGCGCCCATGATCTCGTCGGCGACCTGCTTCGTCGACTCGTGGCCACGACCGTTGACGACGACGTGAGCGCCGCGGGAGGCGAGTTGTTCGGCGGTGAAGCGGCCGAGCCCCGACGTCGACCCGGTGACGACGTAGGTGCGGCCGTGGAGGTCGTAGTCGTCGAGCTCGTTCCAGTCGTCGAGGCGCGATCGGACGGCGTACCCGATCTTCGTGAAGCTCGGGACGACCGGGAACTCGAGGGCGGAATCGACGATGTCGCGCAGGTCAGGCATGGCGGACGGGTACCCGGCGGTTCCGCACGTCAATCGGGATCACGATCGGCTCAGAGGGCGCCGACACCCTCTTCACCGGTGCGGATACGCACGAGCCGTTCGACGTTCGTGACCCAGATCTTGCCGTCACCGATCTTGCCGGTCGCGGCGGCCTGGGCGATCGTGTCGACGACCAGTTCGCTCTGGCTGTCGTCGACGACGGCTTCGAGCACGACCTTGGGGACGAAGTCGATCTGGTACTCGGCGCCCCGGTAGGTCTCGGTGTGCCCACCCTGGCGGCCGAACCCGCGTACCTCACCGACCGTCATGCCGGTCACGCCGACCCCTTTGAGCGCGTCCTTGACCTCGTCGAGCTTGAACGGCTTGATGATGGCGGTGACCAGCTTCATGTGAGTGACTCCTCGGAACGTCGACGTCGTTGTCGCTCTCCATCATGCCCCAGTGAGAGGAATCGCGCGGCGGTCCGGTTACCGTGCTCCGTGCTCCGGCGACCGAACAGGTCACCGTTGGGTTCGCAGACGGGTCTGGTTCTTTCTGTCAACGTGAACCATCGACACCCCCCGAACCCCCTGACACCCGGCTGCGAACGTCGCGGCCAGAAAGCGACATCATGTCCACCACCTTCGCCCAGTTGGGCGTTCCCTCCTTCATCTGCGACGCGCTCGCGCGCCGCGACATCCACGAGCCGTTCGAGATCCAGGCGGCCACCATCGCGGACGGTCTCGCCGGTCGCGACGTCTGCGGTCGTGCGCCCACCGGTTCGGGCAAGACGCTCGCGTTCGGTGTGCCGCTCGTGGCCAACGTGGCCGACCTGGGCGCATCCGAGCCGCGCCGTCCGGTGGGCCTCGTGCTCGCACCGACCCGCGAACTGGCCGAGCAGATCACCACCGAGCTGCGGTCGTTCTCGGGCAACGTGCGCGTCGACGCCGTCTACGGAGGCGTCGGCTACGGCTCCCAGCTGACGGCGTTGAAGCGCGGCATCGACATCCTCGTCGCGTGCCCAGGACGCCTCGAAGACCTCATCCAGCGTCGGGACGTCGACCTCCGCAACGTGCGGTTCGTCGTGCTCGACGAGGCCGACCGGATGGCCGACATGGGTTTCATGCCGTCGGTCCGTCGGCTCCTCGACCAGACGCCGCGCGGACGTCAGACGGTGCTCTTCTCGGCGACGCTCGACGGCGACATCGCCAAGCTCACCGCCGAGTACCAGCACGATCCCGTCCGTCACGAGGTCGGCGAGTCGACGCCCGACATCAAGTCGGCCGTCCACAAGTTCTGGACCGTCGAGCGGCTCGACCGCAACTCGGTCGTCGCCGAGGTCGTCAAGATGGCGTGGCCGTCGATCATCTTCTGTCGGACCCGGCACGGCGCCGACCGCCTCGCCAAGCAACTCGCCAAGCTCGATCTGAAGGCCGCGCCGATCCACGGCGGTCGCAGCCAGGGCCAGCGCACGCGGGCGCTCGAGGACTTCACCAAGGGCCGTGTGCACGCGCTCGTCGCGACCGACGTCGCCGCCCGCGGCATCCACGTCGACGGCGTGGCGTCGGTCATCCACGCCGACCCGCCGGCCGAGCACAAGGCCTACGTCCACCGCTCGGGCCGCACGGCGCGAGCCGGCGCCGAGGGCATCGTCGTGTCGATCGTCCAGCCGGGCCAGAAGAACGACTTCAACAAGATGCAGCGGGCGATCGGACTCGACGAGCCGTTCACCGCTCCCGATGCCGGCATGCTGCCCGAGGGTGCCCTCTCGGGCGACCGGGAGCTCGCACCCGCCGGTCCGCCCCAGCGGGAGCCACAGGAGCGCAATCGCCCGGCGAACCGTTCGGGTCGCTCGCAGCGCAAGCACGGCGGTTCCGGGCGTTCGGGCCGCCCGAGCGGCGCCGGTCGCGACGACCGTCAGCGCGACGATCGTGGACCGAAGGGTCAGGGAGGCCCGAAGCGCTCGTCCGGCAAGTCCGGCCAGAGCGCGAAGAACCGCAAGTCGCGGCGCGCCCACCTCCAGCCCGACACGAGCCGCTGATCCGCTGACCGGGTCCAGGAACGGAAGAACCCGGGCCACAGCGATGTGGCCCGGGTTCGCCCCTACCCCGCACAGCGAGGTCGGTTGACGCAGTGTCTCCGCCGGGTTACACCGCGTCGGCACCTTCTTCGCCGGTGCGGATCCTGACGAGTCGTTCGGCGTTGGTCACCCAGACCTTGCCGTCACCGATCTTGCCGGTGGCGGCGGCCTGGGTGATCGCGTCGACGACCGCGTCGACATGGCCGTCGTCGACCACCAGGTCGATCGCGACCTTCGGCACGAAGTCGATCTTGTACTCCGCGCCGCGGTACGTCTCGGTGTGACCGCCCTGACGGCCGAAGCCGCGGACTTCGGTCACCGTCATGCCGCTGATGCCGGCGGCCTTGAGGGCGTCCTTCACGTCGTCGAGCTTGAACGGCTTGACGACTGCAGTGATGAGTTTCATGAGGTCTCTCTTTCGGTTGCTGTCGCGTCGGGGTGCCTGTCGAGGTGCACGGGGGTGCCGTTGCTCACGTGTGGCTCATGTCCGGTGCGTAGCCCTGCAGGCCGTGCTCGATGACATCGAGTCCCTCGATCTCCTCCTCAGCGCTCACCCGCAGGCCGACCGTGGCCTTGAGCACCGCGAACAGTGCGCCGGTCGTGATCGTGACCCAGGCTGCGATGATGAGGATCATCACCAGCTGGGTGAGCAGCTGGCCACCGCTGTCGCCGTAGAAGATGCCGGCGTCCTCGCGGCCGAGGAAGGCGTCGTCGTACTTGGCGAACAGCCCGATGGAGAGCACACCCCAGGCGCCGCAGACGCCGTGGACCGAGATGGCACCGACCGGGTCGTCGATCTTGATCTTGTCGAAGAAGAAGACCGAGAACACGACGAGCACGCCGCCGACACCGCCGATCAGGAACGCCGCCCAGGGGTCGACGGCACCACACGGCGCCGTGATCGCGACCAGGCCGGCGAGCACGCCGTTGCCGATCATCGCCAGGTCGGGCTTGCCCGACTTGAGCCAGATGGTGATCGTGCAGAACAGTCCGCCGGCGACGGCCGCCAGCAAGGTGTTGACGGCGACCGTGCTGACGAACTCGTCGGCGAGCAGTTCGGAGCCGGGGTTGAAGCCGAACCAGCCGACCCACAGGATGAACACACCGACGACGGCGAACGGGATGTTGTGGCCCGGAATCGCACGTGCGTTCCCGTCGGCGTCGTACTTGCCGATGCGGGGCCCGAGGAACATCGCACCCATGAGCGCTGCGATGCCGCCCGTCATGTGCACGATGCCGGAGCCGGCGAAGTCGGAGTACGACAGTGCGTCACCGAAGCTGATGTCCTGGGCGATGAAGCCGCCGCCCCAGGTCCAGTGGACCACGACCGGGTAGATCAGGGCACACATCACGGCGGAGAAGATCAGGTAGGCGCTGAACTTCGTCCGCTCGGCCATCGCGCCGGATGCGATCGTCACGGCTGTCGCCGCGAACACCGCCTGGAAGAAGAAGGTCGTGGCGATGCTCAGACCACCCTCGGGGATGGCTGCCATGTCCTGATCGGCCAGGAAGAACGCGGAGTCTCCGATCCATTTGCCGTCACCTCCGAAGGCGAAGGCGTAGCCGGTCGCGAACCAGGCGGTGATGCCGAGGATCGCGTCCGCCATGTTCTTGGCGAAGATGTTGACGACGTTCTTCGCCCTGGTCATACCTGCTTCGACGAGCGCGAAGCCCGCCTGCATGAAGAACACCAGGATGCCGGCGATGAACACCCAGATGTTGTTCAGGTAGTCCTGGGTCGTGGGGCCGTCCTGGGCGAACACCGACGCAGGTGTGATCGCGATGATCGCTGCGACGCCGCCCAGGCCGGAGATGATTCGAAGCGCACGTTTGCGCACGAGGTCCTCCTCAAAGGATTGGTTGGGGATGTGGTAGGGGTGTGGTAGGGGTTTGTGGGCCCGGCGAGGGCCTCGTTGCCAGCCGGACTGCGGCGCACCGTAGAACGGTGTGATTTCCGCACTGTCTTGCGAATGTTTCCGCCATGTGACCACTTCGTGCGGCTCGAGGCATCGCCCGCTCGTCGGCCGCGACGCCGTGTTGCCCGGGTCACCGGCAGCACGACTCGATCGGGTGATCGTTCTTCGGGCGCCTTGACGCTCGGACGACCGGTACCTACGATTCCCGGGGCGGAACCCACATTCGTACCGTGAGCACGTAGTGTTCCAGGTGCTCGTCCGCCACGACACCGCTCGGGTCCGTCCCCCGTGCTCGACGTACACATCCCTCACAACGATCATTGCGCCCGGCGCGCAGTCAGGAAGCCAGCATGTCCGACCTCCCCGTTCGTCCCCGACGTCACCGAGTCCGACTCGTCACGGCGTTGTCGTTGCTCGCAGGCGCCTTCGTCGTGTCGTCGCCCGACATGGCGGTGGCCGACAACCATGTGACGCCGTACCCGATGCCCGACGTCGTCGCCCTGTACGCGATGGACGAGGCAGCGGACGACGACGTCCTGCACGATTCGGGGTCGCGCGGGCTGGACGGCACCATCGGCGCCGACGTCGGTCGTTTCGTGGAAGGCGACATCGAGGGGCTCGACTTCCCCGACGTGGGACCCCTGCCGCCGTCCAACCCGGCGCAGCTCGCCACGGTGCCCAGCGCCGACGACCTGAACCCGGGCACCGGCGACTACGCGGTGGA
>CAXBAZ010000325.1:0-5271 GCA_963973395.1 uncultured Acidimicrobiaceae bacterium | reverse complement strand
CCGAAGGCATCCGCCCCGGCGTCGTCGCCGCCTCACACCACATGGGCCGCTGGCGCATCGAAGAAGACCGAGGCCGATCCTGGGCGGCCGGCAAAGCCCACATCGACCACGACGGCACCACCTGGAAACTCACCCGCGAACGCGGCAACGAACGCTACGACTCGGGCGACCGCCCCGACGGCGGCGACCCCGACACGCAACGGATCTGGTGGAACGACACCGGCGTCCACCAGAACCTGACGTTCTCCGTCCAACCCGACCCGATCTCGGGCATGCAGTGCTGGCACCAGCGGGTGCGAGTGACCCCGGCCGAGCCCGACGACCGGTACGGCGACGTCGTCGTCGACACCGCGGAATCGCGAGCGGCATATCTCGACTGGCTCTCGAAGACGCGTCCCGCCCCCGGCCCGGGCGGTCTCCGCCGGCCGATGTGGTACGCGAGACCCCTCAAGCCAGAACCCCGCGCCTACCGTCTAGTCCACTGACTTCGCCGAAGCCAACACCACCTAACAGATGTACTGCTCACTCCACGTCCAGCTCCGCCTCAACACCCTGAACTGCCAGGGTTCTCCATGGACTCACCGAACTCAGGTGCGCACGACGCGAACCAGCGACTCTGATCTCGCACCCGTGAACGAGATGTTGCAGACACGACGACCGGCCACTTGTTCTGCGGCAAACCACCGAGTTCGACACCCACATTTGGGACGTGCACCAAGATGACATCGACCACCATCTCAGAACTCCACGCGGCCGTCGACAGCCTGGCCGCTCGCTGGCGAGACGAAAGGACCGACCGGCTCAGCCGCGAGACGCTGAATCGCGCCGATTTCGATGCCCTACGGGACACCGGAATCCTGTTGCTGCCAGTCCCCCAGGAAGCCGGCGGGCTGTGGGACAACCTCGCCGCAACGGTGCGACCCACCGCCGAAATCTTTCGCACGCTCGCCACCGCCGACCCTTCCGTCGCACTCGTTTCCGCAATGCATCCGGCCGTCGTGTCGCACTGGTCGACGAATCCAGACCCGAACAAAGCTGTTTGGGAACAGCAGCGTGCGTCAGTGTTCCGTGAGATCCGCGACGGAAAGCAGTGGGGCACCATAACTTCGGAGCCAGGAAGCGGCGGCGACATCGCCCACACCCGTGCCGTCGCACGGCCCCTACGAGGTTCGTCCTCCGCTCTATCGGGGGCGGACTACGCGGTGACGGGGGACAAGCACTTCGGCAGCGGCCTCGGAATTCTCGACCGAATGATGACCACCGCCATCCCTGACGGTGAGACAGGACCGAGCATCTTTGTGCTTGACGTCGAGGACCGCGTCCTGGACGGCACGGAGGGCATCCGACTAACAGCGGCGTGGGACGGTACCGGCATGCGGGCGACACAAAGCCACGCGGTTCGTCTCGACGGCGCCACAGCCACGCGAATTGCCTGGGATGGCAACCTCGAGACTCTCACCCGCCGGGTCAGCGGCCTTTCGATGGTGCTGTTTTCTGCAGTCACTCTGGGCATCATCGACGAGGCCGTCCGGACAGTCGGGACTGGCATCAACAACAGGCGGGGCGTGCTACGGCCATACGAACAAGTCGAGTGGGCGGCGGCTGCGCAAGACCACTGGCTTGCGTGCCAAGCCTATGAGGGGGCACTCCGCCAACTCGAAGTCGGCGACCTTGATGGCGCCCGAATCGATGCGCTCCGGGCGAAAATGGCCATCGCGATGTTGTCGGAGCGAGTGATGACGAGACTGTGCCGGGTCGTCGGAGGCAGTTCGTTCTCTCGCCGCTCCCCGCTATCCCAGTGGTTCGAGGATGTCCGAGCCCTCGGGTTCTTGAGACCACCATGGGCTCTCGCTCATGACATGTTAGGAGATCCGTGACTGCAGCGATGGGTCCAACTGTCTCCGGACGCAACTCTGTGGTGCGCCTACGTGAACAGCGGTTCGCTCAAGATCTCCCTACCCGCAGTGCGACTCGTGAGTGGTCGCACGTGTTGCGCTAGGGCCGCCAGTAGGCGACACTCGACAATCCACCATCGACAGCAATAACTTGACCAGTTATGAAAGACGCGTCGCTCGAAGCAAGAAATTCTACGACGCCGGCGATTTCCTCGACTCGTCCGAGCCTACGCAAGGGCACGTGGTCGGCCACGTCACCTCCCGGGCTTGAGGACGCAGCTCGCAGTATCGGCGTTTGGACTGGTCCTGGCGCAATTGCATTCGCAGTGATTCCACGAGGAGCGACGGCCTGAGCCACTGCCTGCGTCAGGCCGGAAAGCCCCGCCTTCGAGACGGAGTATGAGAGCATCGAGCCGCTTCCGCGGATCCCCAGTACTGAAGCGCTGACCACGATTGCGCCGTGACCCTCGCCTTCGCCAAGCGCCCCCTCAAACGCACTAATAGTGTTGTAGGCGCCCGTTAGGTTGACATCAAGTGTCCTTTGCCACGTTGCCGGGTCGGGCGGCGATAGGGAGTCTGATGTGGCAATGCCTGCGTTCACGAAGAGGAGATCAACTCTGGCGTCTGGGCTGCACACTGTCTGAGCGACCGAGACCATCTCGTCGCGTGCGCTTACATCTACCTCTGCTACCAAGTGCCGGTCACCGAATGAACGTCCAGCATCAGCAAGATTCGGCCCATCTTGGTCGAGGAGAGCCAGGAGCCAACCCTGCGCGGACAATCGATCTGCAACAGCGCGCCCGATTCCCGACGCTGCACCGGTGATAACTCCGAACATTGGCGTTCCTCCGAACGATGCATCAGTCGACCTCGCGCTGATCGCAAGCCTTTGGCTCGTCACCCAGTGAATTGTCAACACCATGAGGAGCCCAACCTTCTCGTACGAGCCGGTCAAGGCAAGCTTTTCAACACAGAAGGGATGTCGCAAACCCCAACCTCGGGACAGCGTGTCGCGGTTCGCCCCCAGATTTCGCCAGCTGAATGTGACCAGAGTCAGGTCCCAACATTCGATAGCAGGCTGCCACCGCATCCCTACGCTCGACAAGCTGAGCGCGCACGCCAGACGGTGGGCGAGGCGCTCACGATCGACTCTCACGAACGGCTTTGGAGCAACCTACGAATGCGGATAGTGCTGGCGCTTGATCAGCGGCCCGATCATCAGCACGATAGAAACTGCACATAGTCGCACGAGACGTTGCGCATGCAACCTCAGCGGCTCGAGAGCAGGACACGACCGTACCCGGCTGGCGCCGATCAATCATGAACGCGGGGGACCTTGGACGAACTAGATCCTCGGCTAGCTCAGGCACACGAACCCATTGCGTTCGAGATCGACGAGCTTCGCGAGCGATATCGACTTGAGCGAGACCGCAGGATTCGGCCCGATGGAAATGCTCAGTATCACCCGACGCGAGGCCGCTTCGCGAGCTTTGCGGACGACCCGTGGACAGGCGATGAGCCGCCTCGTGACCCGATATCCGCGCACACGCAGGTGCTGATTCTTGGAGGCGGATGGGGAGGGCTGTTGGTAGCGGCTCGGCTCGCTGAGGCCGGAATCCGCGATGTTCGGATAGTCGATATCGCAGGCGACTTCGGCGGCACGTGGTACTGGAACAGGTATCCGGGCGCAATGTGCGATGTCGAGGCACATATCTACCTTCCGCTCCTAGAGGAGCTCGGCTACGCGCCTAGGCATCGATACTCCTACGGACCAGAGCTATTTGAACATGCTAGGCGCATTGGTAGAGCGTACGGACTGTATGAACAGGCCTTATTCAAAACGAAGATTTCTTCAGCTGAGTGGGACCAAGCCCGAGCAGTCTGGAAGATCGAAACCGACCGCCACGACATCCTGACAGCCGACTTCTTTGTACTCGCTAGCGGACGGCAAAGCACCCCCAAACTTCCAAGCATTCCTGGTTTGGATGAGTATGAAGGTCACATATTCCACTCTAGCCGATGGGATTATGCCTACACAGGTGGGAGCCCCGAGACTAGTTTGACAGAGCTGGGCCAACGAGCGGTTGGTGTGGTCGGCACGGGAGCGACAGCGCTACAAGTAGTTCCTGCAGTCGCCGCCGCTTCGCGGCACCTATACGTCTTCCAACGTACACCGTCATCGGTTGCACCGCGTGATAATTTCTCGACAGGACCTGATCATGTCGCAGACCAAAGCCCGGGATGGCAGCGGCGTCGCCGCATCAATTTTCAACAGTTGTGCCAGTTCTTCTCTGTTGCTGGCAACGAACGCCCACAGGTTGACGACGTAGACGATGGCTGGACCGAGCTGTCCGGAAGACTCCATGTCGATCAAGACGCCGTTCGGGAAGTTCTGAGACGCGAGCCTACTGTCGGCGAAATCGCCCATCTCGCCGAGATCGCTGATCTTCAAGTGATGAACGATATTCGAGCTCGGGTCAACGAGGTCGTAACAGATCCACTGGTCGCAGAGCGCCTGCAGCCGTGGTACCGCTGGCAATGCAAGCGTCCGGGCTTCCACGACGACTACTTGGGTACATTTAACCGCTCCAACGTTACTCTAGTGGATACCAGCCGGGACGGAATCGAGAAGTTCACGCAGCGCGGGGTCGTGGTGGGCCACACGGAGTACAAGCTCGACTGTCTAATCATGGCTACAGGGTTTGAGGCCCTTATGCCTTACGTTGACCTGATTGGGTTCGATCCGGCCGGCATCAACGGTCGAAAGCTAAGCGAACATTGGAATCAAGGCGTTCGGACGTTGCATGGCCTTGCAACTGATAGCTTTCCGAACTTCTTCTTGGTGGGGTCAAATCCCCAAACAGCTGCGGCCGTAAATGCCGTCCACCTGCTAGATGAGCAAGCGACACACGTTGCGTACATCATCTCAGCGATGGTCAACCGGGGTTCAACGTCCATCGTTCCGAACTCCTCCAGTGTCGATAGGTACGTCGATGAAATACTGGAAGACCCTAGAACCGAGGCATTGGTCCACTTCTACGCAGAGTGCACTCCAGGCTATTATAACTCCGAAGGCCAGGCCCGCAACAGCGAGCAACTTTTCCTTGGAGCCCGATATGCGGATGGGCCACTCGCGTACTATGACTTGCTCGCTCAATGGCGGGCTGAAGGTGATCTCTCGGGCATGATCGTTAGCTAAGGAGCCGCCGTTCGCTTGAAGCTGGGGACGACCGGGATCACTTGCTCAAGTCGAGCCCCTGTCTATCAACCACGGTATTGACGGTGTCTGTGGCCAATAAACGTGACCCAGTTTCTTGGACGCCTGATTACGCGGGAGACCGTGTAGGAAGGAGCCCGTCATGGGTCGTCCGAACAA
>CAXBAZ010000324.1:0-5279 GCA_963973395.1 uncultured Acidimicrobiaceae bacterium | reverse complement strand
CCGGCCACGATGATCTTGGGCCGGTGCTCGAGGGCGACGTCGCGGACCTGGTCGAAGTCGATGCGCTCGTCGGACGGGGTGACCCCGTAGGACACGAAGTCGTACAGCTTGCCGCTGGCGTTCACCGGCGAGCCGTGCGTGAGGTGGCCGCCCTGGTCGAGGCGCAGGCCGAGCACGGTGTCGCCCGGGTCGAGCAGGGCGAGGTACACGCCCATGTTCGCGTTGGCGCCGGCGTGGGGCTGGACGTTGGCGTGGGCCGCGCCGAACAGGGACTTGGCCCGCTCGATGGCGAGGGTCTCGACCTCGTCGATGACCTCGTTGCCGCCGTAGTAGCGCTTGCCGGGGTAGCCCTCGGAGTACTTGTTGGTCAGCACCGAGCCGGTGGCCCGCATGACCGCCGGAGAGGTGAAGTTCTCCGACGCGATCAGCTGGATGGTCGTGTTCTGGCGCTCGACCTCCCGGTCGATCAGGCCGAACAGCTCGTCGTCGTCGATCTCGGGCCAACCCATGGCCCCATCGTGCCACCGATGTCAGGGATCGGCCTGATCTCCGTTCGAGTTCTGAGGCTCAGCCGAAGAACTCGAGGTCGCCGAAGGCGACACGCCCCCGTTGCCGTTCTCGATGGCGTGGATGCCGTCGACCCGCCGCTCGTGGCGACCGCCCTCGAACGGCGTGGTGAGCCACAGTTGCAGGATCTCGTCGGCCAGGCCGGGCGCCACGATGCGGGCACCCATCGCGAGCACGTTGGCGTCGTTGTGCTCACGGCTCATCCGCGCCGTGTACAGGTCGTTGCACAGCGCGGCGCGCACACCGCGCACCTTGTTGGCCGCGATCTGCTCGCCCTGGCCCGAGCCGCCGAGCACGATGCCCCGGTCGGCGTCGCCGCTCGCGACCGCCTGGCCCACGGCGGCCATGATCGGCGGGTAGTCGACCGACTCGGTCGAGTCGGTGCCCATGTCGATGGCCTCGTGGCCGAGGTCGGCGATGGTGGCGAGCAGGTGCTGCTTGAGGTCGTAGCCGGCGTGGTCGGCGCCGATGGCGATGCGCATGTGTGATGCCTCATGTTCGAGTCAGGGGAACAGATGGCGCACGACCACGTCGAGGAGGTCGTCGATGGTCTGGGCCGCACGACGGTACGCCGCAGCGGACCGCCCGTACGGATCGGCGACCTCGTCATCGGATGCGACTCCGAGCACGTCGGCGGGTCGGCGCTCCGGACTGATGCGACGCAACCAGTCGCTCACCCCCTCGCTTGGACCACGAGGGCCGTGCAGCTGCGCCCGTCTGGCAAGGTCCGGGAGCGTGAAGGACCGAGCGAAGGCCTCGCGATCGAGCACGGCGATCTCGCGCACGTGGCGACGCTCCATGCACAGCACGAGGTCTGCCGCGCCCAGGTCCGTCGGCCCGAGCCGCCTGCTCCGGTGAGAGCGAACATCCAGCCCCCGGGCATCGAGGACATCGAGAACCTCCTTCGGAGCTGGCCGGTCCTCCGCCACGAACCCAGCCGAGGTGACCTCGACGTACGTCCGCCGACCGTCGAGGCGCTCGCGCAACATGGCAGCTGCGATCGGCGACCGGCAGATGTTGCCGGTGCAGACCACCAAGATGCGGATCGGATCGGGAAGAGCGTCGATACCAGCAGGCTACCTACTTGACCAAGCGGTCAAGACTCGTCGCAGCGCGCAAGGGCTGGCGTCCCGGGCGCTCCGCGGACTGCTGCTGGCACGCACCCACGGTTGCCGCGACCCCGCGATGGTCGGAGCCGGTGAGCGAGAAGATCGTGGCTCCGCCGCTGCACCATCCCTCTGGAGCGAGGATGTGGTCCACGCGGGCGAGGAGCGGCACAGCCACAGGCTTCAGCGATGTCGGACGTGCCCAGCCCGCGCGGACGGCGTCGTCGAGGACGCCGGTCAGCCGCCGGTACCCCGATGCTCGATCCACCAGGTTGAGATCACCGGCCACGACGACGGGGAGCCGTTCTCCGGCGATGGCTGCGTGCAGAGCGCTGACGATCTCGGTATGGCGTCGGACGGACACCTCCGGGTGGGACGAGGGGAGCAGCCGCGGCGGCGGGAGGTGCAGGGCGTACAGGACGAACGGACCTTCTGGGCCTTCGACGCGGATCCGGACGCCACCCTCGTCCGAGATCCCGGGCGGCATCCCCATATCCTCCACCGGGAGGTCGGTGAAGACACCGACATCGAACTGCGTACCACGAGCGGCGCTGCGCAACACGTCCGGAAACCGCTGAGACAGCACGTCTTCGTGTCCGTCGGTCCGCTCGCTCACCACGACGATGTCGGGGTCCTGGTCAAGGATCTCCGCACCGACCACCGATGGATCGGATCCGTCCGCTCGAACGTTCGCCGCGACGATGCGGACCCCATCCACGGGGTCCCGGCCGCCCTGCGGCAACCACGGCCCCACGACTGCCATCGCGCCGAACACCAGCCAAGAGGCTGCGATCATCCCCGGGCTCCACCGGCCTCGCAGCACGGTGACGGCGACCGCTGCGCCCGCAACAGCGAGCACGACCACCGGCAGACCAAGAGCGAGCACGTCGAGCCAGGGATGCAGATCGCGGAGGAGGAACCAAGCCCACGGCATCGCAGCGAGCGCGCCGGCCACCTTCACGCGCAGGACGCTAGCGGTGTGCGGACCAGCGGGCGGGCCGGACTCCGCCCGGGCCCGTCATACCGCTCAGCCCGCGCGCCCCACGCCGACCCCCTTTGCATCAGCGACAGCGTCGGGTCCCGACTGCGTCGGGCCGCCAATGCCGACCTGCGCGGCCCCGTTCGGCTCGATGTCCGTCTCGGCGTCGACACCTGCCGGTGCGCTCGCGTGCACGAGGATCGGTACGGCAATCCACACCAGAGCTCCGAGCAGCTTCAGGGAGTCCTCGATGCCGTACCAGTCTTCGGTCACCTGATCGACGACGAGCGACGCCGCCAACGCCGCTCCACCGACCACGTAGGGCAGGATCGCTGCATGGATGCGACGCAAGACGAGCAGACCAGCGACGCCGGCGGCAGCGATTGCATAGACGAGGATGAACAGCCGCTCGGGTACCCCCACCATCGGACCGAGATCCTCGTGCAGGAGCAGCGCGTCATCGATTGCCATCGCCGCAGTGAACGCTCCGAGCAGAGCTGCCGGTGCTCGCACCGTTGGGCGCGTGATCCACGCAACGAACGCGGAGAGAGCGGAGATGACGGACCAGACCACGACGTTGAGCAAGCTCAGCGCACCGACGTAGGGCCGCTCGTCGACCATGGCCGTCACATCACGGACGAGCACCTCGAAGGGCCGGTCGACCACCGACGCCACGAGTGCTGCGAGGCCTATGGCGAGAAGGCCGAACGTCAAGAGCGCCGCAACCAGGCCCGCAGGGCGCGGACCCGACATCCGCCTCGCTGCTCGGTCTGACATCTTTCCGCCCACCCGATCCATCGCTGACCGCCACCAGCTGTTCACTCTACGTCAACCTGGGACGGCCAGACGGAGCGGGCGGGCGCCCTCGACAACGGG
The DNA here is from genome assembly GCA_963973395.1 of uncultured Acidimicrobiaceae bacterium. Lineage (GTDB taxonomy): Bacteria > Actinomycetota > Acidimicrobiia > Acidimicrobiales > Ilumatobacteraceae > Ilumatobacter. Next base: position 1,751 of record CAXBAZ010000324.1, on the reverse strand, counting down.
GATACGCTGCCGACCGCGGAGCGCACAGGGTCGAGTGGGCCGAGACGACCACGTCGGGAGGACGGCATCACGTGAGCCTGTACGAGCACCACGAAACGGGCCTTCGGTTCACTTCGACAGACCTCGAGCTGTTCGCCGCAGCGAGCCACGACCGCAACCCCCTCCACCTGTCGGCTTCCTACGCTCGCCTGACGCCCTACGGCGAACCTGTCGTGTACGGCATCCTGGGGATGTTGGCGAGCGTCGCGCGGCTGGCCGAGCAAGGGGCGATCGAGCTCGTGCACGTGTCTGCGGAGTTCCGGAACCCCATGTTCGCCGGCATCGACTACAGCGTCGACGTGGAGGATCGCGGAGCGGGTGAGGCGGTCCTGAGGATCCGCGATGGGGCACGCGTCGCTCAGGTGGCGTCTGTGACGTACCGCCGGCGGCCCGCCACCGCCCGCGCCGCCGGCGCTCCGGACGAGGGTCGGCACCGGCCTGAAGCTGTGGTTCGCGACCGCAATGGGCTCGCGCCCGGCACGACCGTCGAGGGGACCTATTCGACGTCTCGGACCGCCGTCCGGGCGCTCCTCGAGCGCATCGGCATCGATCCCCGGTCCCTACCAGGCGCGCAGGTCGAGGCACTTCTGTGGTCCAGCTACCTGGTGGGCATGGAGCTGCCGGGCCAACAAGCCACGTTCTGGAAGGTCGATCTCGAGCTGGGAAGTGACGACACCGCGGTCCATCTGTCGCCGATGCGGTACCGGGCTGCGGTCTCGAAGTTCGAGGATCGGCTCGACATCGTCACGGTCGACGCCTCACTGCTCGACGACCAAGCCACGGTCGCAACCGGCGTCTTCCAAGCCTTCGTCCGTCCGCCGTCTCCACAGCCCTCGGTCGATCGTCTGCAGGAGCTCGTCCCCGGCGGTGAACCGCTGCGTGGGATCACCGCTGTCGTCACCGGCGCCAGCCGGGGACTGGGCGCAGCCATCACGCAAGCGCTCGCGCTCGCAGGCGCGGAGGTGCTCGCCAACTACCGGCACAGCGCCGATCGCGCCGAGCGCGTGCGAGACGACCTCGGCCCGCTACGGGACCGGATTGAACTCCTCCCTGGTGACGCTGCCTCAGCAGCGTGGTGCCGGGAGCTCGAGCCTCACCTGGACCGGCGAGGCGGTCCAGACCTGCTCATCTGCAACGCGTCACCGGCGATTCGACCACTGGACTTCCACCCTGACGGGGTCAGCCGACTGCAGAGCTTCGTGAGTGAGAGCGTCGCACTCGTGGCGTCACCGCTCGCGGTCTGCGCCCGTGGGCTCCAGGAGCGGAACGGTCGGGTGCTCGTCGTCTCCTCCTCTGCGCTCGAGAATCCGCCGGCGGAGTGGCCGCACTACATCACCGCGAAAGCAGCAATCGAGGGGCTCACCGAATGGGCAGCCGTTCGGTACCGCGACGTGGAGTTCGTGCTCGCACGGCCGCCGAAGCTGCTCACCGATCAGATGAACACGCCGATCAGCCGCCGTGGGGCCGCTCCCATCGAGGTCGTGGCTGGCGAGATCGTGACGGCACTGTCGTCGGGTGACCTGGGGGCGGCGACCACCGCGAACCTCCGCCGGATCTGAGGCGTCCTGCGCGCCCCGCTTCCGCCCGTCTGGATTGCGGTCCGACCCGGCAGACCCTCCATACTTGACCGAACGGTCAAGAATCCTTCGGAGGTATCCCCGTGTCGCTCGATCCCCGCACCCCGGTCATCATCGGCGTCGGCCAGCGGAGCC
>CAXBAZ010000323.1:0-5281 GCA_963973395.1 uncultured Acidimicrobiaceae bacterium | reverse complement strand
GGTCAGTTCGGCGAGCTTCGTCGGCGGCACCGCGACGACCATCCGCTCCTGGGCCTCGGACAGCCAGATCTCCCACGGCTCGAGCCCGGCGTACTTGAGCGGCACCTGATCGAGGTCGACCTCGGCCCCGACCGCCTCGGCCATCTCGCCGACCGCCGACGACAGCCCGCCCGCCCCGCAGTCGGTGATCGCGGAGTACAGGTGCTCGGCGCCGACGAGCACGTCGATCAACAGCTTCTCGACGATCGGATCGCCGATCTGCACCGACGCCCCGGCGACCTCGCCGGTCGACGCGTCCATCGTCAGCGAACTGAACGTGGCACCCCGATTGCCGTCGCGACCGGTGCGGCCGCCCAGCAGGACGATCCGATCGTCGGGGTACGGGCCCTGATCCGGCGACCAACCCGTGGCGACACCGATGCATCCCGCGAACACGAGCGGATTGGTGGTGTAGCCCGGGTCGTACACGATCGCTCCGGCCACCGTCGGCAGACCGATCTTGTTGCCGTAGTCGGCCACGCCGGCGATCACGCCTTCCCGGATTCGCAGCGGGTGGAGTGCGCCGTCGGGAACCGCCTCGAGGCGGATCTCGGGCGGTCCGAAGCACAGCACGTCGGTGATCGCGATCGGCCGGTGTCCGATGCCCAACACATCTCGGATCACGCCGCCGACACCGGTGTTGGCCCCGCCGAACGGCTCGACGGCAGACGGATGGTTGTGGGTCTCGGCCTTGAGCGCCAACGTCGTGTCACCCTCGAACCCGATGATGCCGGCGTTGCCGACGAACGCCGACTTGACGAACGGCGCCGCGATCGCCTCGGTCGTCTCTCGGAGCATGCCGATCAGCGACGCACGGTCTTCGCCGTCGTCGCTCGTGATCGCAGCTCGGAACGTCTTGTGGGCGCAATGCTCGCTCCACGTCTGTGCCAACGTCTCCAACTCGATGTCGGTGGGTTCCCGATCGAGGTCGGCGTAGTAGCGCTGGATGACGGCGAGTTCCTCGGGATCGAGTGCCAGTGCCCGCTTGCGGCCGATCTCCACGAGTTCGTCCTGCGATCGACCGGCGATCTCGACGACCTCGGGTGTGCCGTCGGCATGGGCCCGGGGGTGGAACGTCGGCTCGATGCAGCCGTGCTCCCAGCGTTCGATCACCGGGTTGGCGACGACCCGCTTGATCAGACCCTCACGACGTGTCGGATCGACCGAACCCCCGAACTCGACACGGCGGCCGGTCGCAGCACCCGTCACGTCGAACCCGAGGCGCCGGCACGCCTGCAGGAGCGTGCCGGCGGCATTGTCGGTGACGCCGGGCAGGAACGTGATCTCGGTGCCGGCGTTCGTCGGCTCGTTCCACGAGCCCTTCTGCAGCAGCGGATCGACGAGGAATCCGTGCAGCCGGCTGCGTTGATCCTGGTCGAGGTCACCCTCGATGAAGTACAGGTCGGCGACCTGGACCTCCTCGGGGCGTTCGAGGTCGGTGCCGAGCTGCTCGGCGGCCGCCGCGATGGCCGCCGCCCGAGGGTCGGGTTCGATGGAGCGGATCGTCAGACGGTGCCGTGGGGCCACTGGCGCGAACCTAGGAGGTCGCGCGCCCAACGAGCGGTGTTTGAACGAAATATTTGTTCACGATCGTGCCGGCGCCACGAGCGGGCGGACGGCTCCCCGACGACCGTCCTGCAGCTACGGTCGTCGTCGTGGCGAAATGGCTGTTGAAATCCGAGCCCGACGCGTTCGGGTACGACGACCTGGTCCGGAACAAGCGTGAGGGGTGGGACGGTGTCAGGAACTACCAGGCCCGCAATTTCATGCGTGAGATGCGCCGTGGCGACCGGGCGATCTTCTACCACTCCAACGCGAAGCCGCCGGGCGTCGCGGGCATCTGCAAGATCGTGAAGGGAGCCGAGGCCGACCCGACACAGTTCGATCCGGCCAGCAACTACCATGACCCGGCGTCGGACCCGGACGACCCCCGCTGGGACTGGGTGACGGTCGCTCCCGACCGCCGCCTCGAGTTCGTCTCGCTCGACGAGCTCAAGCAGATGCCCGAACTGGTCGACTGCAAGCTGCTGGCGAAGGGGAACCGGCTGTCGGTGATGCCGCTCACCGACGACGAGTTCGACGCGATCGTTGCCGCCGCGGACGCCAAGCGGGGTCGCGGATGAGCGCTGCCGTCGACGGGTTCCGCCCGACGCGTGTCGTGCTCATCCGTCACGGGGAATCGAAGGTGACGGTGTCTCGCGTGATCGGCGGGCCGCGCACGTGCACGGGTCTGTCGCCGTTGGGTGTCGAGCAGTCCGAACGCCTGCGCGACCGGCTCGCCGAAACGGGGGGGTTGTCGGATGCGTCGGTGCTCCTGTCGAGCGAGTACCGGCGCGCGATCGAGACGGCCGAGATCTTCGGTCCGTCGCTCGCGCTCGCAGTGCAGACCGATGCACGATTCGGTGAGCACGACCCCGGTCCGGTCTGCGACGGGCTCTCGTTCCAGGAGTTCGTCGACCGCTACGGCATGCCCGACTGGCACGGTGACCCGCACGCCGTCACGTTTCCCGACGGTGAGACGCTGGCGACCTTCCACCACCGGGTCGGCGAGGCCCTGTCCGAGACCGTTCGGGCACACGCGGGTGGGCTGGTCGTGGTGTCGTGTCACGGCGGTGTCGTCGACGCTGCATTCCGCTACCTGCTCCGGCTGCCCCAGACCGGCGCGTTCGAGCTCCACACCGTCAACACGTCCCTCACCGAGTTCGTGGAGACCGAGCCCAATCGTTGGCGTCTCGCGCGGTACAACGACGCCGCCCATCTGGCGGGGCTCATGAGGGAGACCCCGCGGGTGTGACCCGCTGGCTGGTGGTGGGGGGCGGCTCGGCCGGTTGCGTCGTCGCCGCCCGGTTGAGCGAGCTCGGAGCCGGCGACGTGACGCTGCTCGAGGCAGGGCCGGACCACGGTGCGGTGTCCGCCGCACCGGGAGAGCCGGTCGTCGACCGGACGGCGATCGTGCGCGACGGTGTCACGGTCGTCCGCCGACCCGGCGACGTCCCGGTGCCCTACCTGCAGGGGACCGGTCTCGGCGGTTCGTCGCTCGTCAACGGGGCCGTCGTGGTCGGCGACCCGACCGCGGAAGCGCACGGCCACCGCCTCCCGATCGAGCCGTCCGACGACCTCGGTCCCGTTGCGGATGCGGTCGTCGCTGCGCGGGGCGACGACGCCCGTGTCGGTCTGGTCCGCCGCGACGGACGTCGCGTCACGGTCGTCGATGCCTACCTGCGGCCGGCGACGAGCCACAGGGACCTCCGCGTCCGGTGTGACACGGGCGTCGCCCGAATCGTGTTCGAGGGCCGCCGCACGATCGGTGTGGAGACCTCGACGGGTCAGCACGTTCCGGCCGACCGAGTGGTGGTCTGCACCGGGGCGATCGAGACGCCGGTTCTGCTCCTCCGCTCCGGTGTCGACACGCCGGGCGTCGGTGTGGGCATCCAGGACCATGCCGGTGTCGCCATCTCGTTCGATCTGCCCGACGGGCCGCGACGCGGCGTGGCGATCGGAGCCATCGTCGCCCGCCCCCACCGCCAGATCGTCGTGATGGACCGACTCCCCGGGCGGGACGACATGGGTGCCCTGATCGCCGGTCAGCTGAGCGTGACGAGCGCCGGACGGGTCACGGTGCCCGACCCCGACGGGCCACCGCTCGTCGAGCTCCGTCAGCTGACCGAACCATCGGACCTCGACGGCCTCGTGCGCGCGGTGCGCGAGGCGACGGCCCTGCTCGCCGAGCCCGAGCTGCGAGCGGTCGTCGGCGACTGCTACATCGACGACCAGGGCACGTCGCCCGACTCGATCGTGACCGACGAGGCCGTGCTCCGGGCGTGGCTGCCCGACCACCTCGGTGGCTTCCACCACGTGGCCGCATCGTGCCGCACCGGCACCGTGCTCGACGGCGACGGCTCGGTCCGCGGCTACGACGGGCTCTACGTCTGCGATGCGTCGGCGCTCAGGGCCGTACCGGTCAGGAACCTGTACCTCACCGTCGTGCGGCGCGCCGAACGCTTCGCCACCCACTGGGCCCGGGCCTGAACGGAGCGAACCGGGTTCGCTCCGTTCGCCCGGTCGGTGCCAAGCTGGCCGGACCGATCGACGAGGGGGTCGTCATGACATCGCAGGCACTGTCGAACGTGCGGATCAACGGGGTGCACCACCTGGCGGTCAGCACCGCCGACATCAAGGCACAGATCGAGTTCTTCTCCGAGGTGCTCGGCGCCGAACTCGTGGCGCTCTTCTGGATGCACGGCGTCCCCGGTGGTTGGCACGGGTTCTGCCGGTTGAACGACTTCTGCTCCGTGGCGTTCGTGCAACTGGCGGGCAACGACGGGATCGAGTCGACGGTCGGGGTGACGCACGCCGGGTCGGGCGCCGGGGCGTCGGCCCCCGGCACGATGCAGCACGTCGCGTTCAACGTCGACACGCACGATGAGCTGCTCGCGATCCGCGACCGGATCAGGTCGAAGGGCGTCAACGTGATCGGCCACATCGACCACGGCATGTGCGAGTCGATCTACTTCGCGGGCCCCGAGGGACTCACCCTCGAGGTGGCGACGTCGTCGGAGGCGTTGAACCCCGACGCCTGGATCGACCCCGAGGTCGTGGCGTTGGCGGGCATCTCGCCGGCGGAACTCGAGCGGTACCGGGCACCTGCCCCGTACGCCGGGGAAGCAGGCGCGGTGCCCCAGCCACCGCTCGACCCGGCGAAGCCGCATCTCGCCTATCCGCCGCACCGCTACGCGCAGGTGCTCGCCATGTCGGACGACGAGATCACCAACCTGAGCAGCTACGCCGATCCGCCCGTGCAGGTCTGACGTGACCGACGACCGCGTGCCGGGCACACCGTCCGGCTGTGAACGGGTCGCGTACGTGCTCGTCCATCGCGAGCCCGCCGCGTTCAGCGACACGTACGGTGGCGGCGGCAACGTGGTGGGTCTCGACTGCCATCTCGTACGCCCCACCGACTCGCCGGCGAAGCGGGTCATCGTGTTCATGCATCCCACCGGTGGTGGGATGTACCTACCGATCGTGCCGGGCCTGGCGTCGACCGGTCACCACGTCATCTGGGCCAATTCCCGGTACCGAGGCACCGATTCCGCGCTCATCATGGAGAAGGTCGTCGCCGATCTCGGCCAGGTGCTGCGCGACGCCCGGGAACGACTCGGCTACGAGCAGGTCGTCCTCGCTGGCTGGTCGGGCGGCGGGTCGCTGTCGGCCTACTACCAGGCCGTGGCCGACGCGGGGCTGG
>CAXBAZ010000322.1:0-5289 GCA_963973395.1 uncultured Acidimicrobiaceae bacterium | reverse complement strand
GTCTGTGCGATGTCACGCAGGGCCTCGAGCGTGACGTCGGGGAAGTCGAGTGTTCGGGCCGCGCCGCCCCCAACCAAGCGCATGCTTGTGCCCAAGATATTGATCTTTGTTGTGATTGTCAAGATCACAGCAGTCGGTGGATTCGGCGCTCCGCCGATCACCGGCCGGCGATGTCACGAACCCGACACGGAGTCCGACCGGAACGCGGGGATCACCTCGCGACCGAATTGCTCGAGCGCAGCCAACTCGGCTTCGTAGTTCCCGGGATGCCCGGCCCCCGGCCCGGCACCGACGTTCATGAGCGAGAGGTACTCGCAACCGAGGGTCTCCTCGCAGCGGCGCAGTTCGCGAATGCAGTCGTCCGCTGTGCCGGCGATCGCGCACCCGACGCTGCGGGCTTCGAACGACCCGGCTGCCGCTGCCGGAAAGTCGGGCAGCGAGGCGCCATTGGTGCGGTAGTACTCGATCAGGGGCTCGTTCCGGGCGAGCCATGCCGCCCGGGCGACCTCCCGGTCGTTCCCGATCACGACGTCGCGCTCGAGACAGATCGTCGACGGCCGTCCGAACTCGGCGGCGGTTCGTCGGTACGTCTCCGCTCGTTGCGACAACGTGTCGATGGTCTGGAGGTAGGGGGCGATCCAGCCGTCGGCGATCCGTCCGGCGCGTTCGACGGGCTTCGGTTCCAGCGCGCCGATCCAGATCGGCGGTGGCACGGTCGGCGACGGTAGGACCGCGACGTCGTCGACCGTGAAGTGGCGGCCGGAGAACGAGACCCGTTCCTGCGACCAGGCTCGTTGGAGGATCTCGATCGACTCCACCATCCTCGGCAGGCGCTTGTCGAACGGAACGCCCACAGCGGCCGCCTCGTACTCGCGGTATCCGGTGCCGACGCCCAGCACGACGCGACCGTTCGACAGCAGGTCGAGCGAGGCAACCGATTCCGCGACGTCGAGCGGGTGATAGAGCGGAAGCACGAAGATCGTGGTGATCAACTGCAGCGATGTCGTCCTGGCGGCGATCGCGGACATCAGCACGAACGGCGACGAGAGGTATGGCCGGTCGGGACTGAACCGATGGTGTGTGAAGGTGCAGAAGTCGAAGCCGAGTTCCTCGGCGCGCTGGCAATAGTCGTAGATCCGTCCGTAGGGATCATCTGTGTCGGCGAAGTCGGACTCGCGGGGCACCATGAAGCCGAATTTCATGGCGCCACGTCCGTGGCCCGCTCCCAGCTGGCGATGATGTCGCGGGGTCGTCTCGCGAGCAGTCCGCTGTCGATCACGATCGTCTGGCCGGTGATGCAACGTGCCTCGTCCGTGCCCAGCCACGCGACCAGGTTGGCGACGTCTTCGGGTTCGGCTGCCCACGGCAGCGCACGTTCGGCAGCGAACTCGGCGAGTGCATCGTCCGACAGAACCGCTCGGGCGGTCTCGCTCATCACCAGTCCCGGGGCGACGCTGTTGCAGCGGATCCCGTCCGGCCCGTACATGCTGGCGACGTATCGTGTGATCGAGATGACGGCGGCCTTCGACGCCCCGTACGAGGCGTGATCGTCACCTCCGTGGAACGCAGCTACCGAGGCGGTGTTCGTGATCGATCCGCCGCCGCTGTCGCGCATCAGAGCGACAGCGTGTTTGCACCCGAGCAACACACCGGTGGTGTTGACCGCGATGGTCCGCTCCCACACGGCGAGATCGAGATCTTCGATCGTGAGGTCACGTTGGTACACGGCGGCGCCCAGCGCCGCGGCGTTGTTGTGCAGGAGATCGAGGCGACCGAACTCGCGACGAGTGAACTCGACGAGGCCGCGAACGTCGTTCTCGGACGCGACATCGACGACCGCAGCGGTTGCGCTGCCTCCCTGTCGGACGATTTCCTGGACCACCGTGTTCGCGGCGGATTCGTCGATGTCGACCACCACGACTTCGGCGAGCTCGGCCGCCAGTCGGTGCGCGGTCGCGCGTCCGACACCCGAGCCGGCTCCGGTGACGATCGCCACGCGTCCTGCGAACCGTTGCTCGGTCACGGTCGGAATTCCGTGGATCGTCGGGCGAGTTCGTCGCGCGTGGGTTTCATCGCGCTGACGATATGTCACTGGCGGCCATCAAACAAGCGAGCGCTTGGTTCTGCCCTGCTGCGCGGAGTTGGTAGCTTGCGCGTACCGACGAGGAGGACGGCCATGACGAGCAGCGATCGAAAATCCGAGATCCTCGACGTGGCCAAGCGAATCTTCGCTGAACGGGGCATCAAGAACACGACGGTCCGGCAGATCGGAACCGAGGCAGGGATCTTGTCGGGCAGCCTCTATCACCACTTCGACTCCAAGCTCGACATGGTCGACGACATCCTCGGATCGTTCTGTGAGGAGGTGCTCGACTGCTATCGCGGCATCTCGGAGAGCGGCGACAGTGGCGTCGAACGGTTGCAGAACATGGTTCGATACGCGGTCTCTCTGATCGACCAGCACCGAGCGTCGCTCGTGATGATCCAGACCGACTCGGCCGAACTGATCCTGGACCCGAGATTCGGGTACCTCGTCGAGTTCAACGCCGAGGTCGAACGGCACTGGATCGAGGCCATCACCGACGGGATCCGCGACGGGAGCTTCAGGTCGTCGATCGATCCTGCCATGACATACCGCTTCACGCGCGACGCGATCCTCGGGGCCAACTCGTGGTTCGAGCCGAGCAGGGGACGGAGTCTGTCCGCAGTCGCGGACGAGCTGACCAGAGCACTCCTCCACGGCATCACGGAACGCTGATCGCGGCCGACCTTGCGTCCGAGCGTGGGACGGCTACAGTTGGACGTGACCAAGCGAGCGCTTGGTTGCGAAATCGCTTCAGAGGAGAGTGGTCATGCACGTCGGATACGCGGTGTCCTTCCAGAACCCAGCCGAGCACAAGTCCGACCGGGAGGTCTACGAGACCGAGATCGCGTTGATCGACGCCGCCGTCGAATCCGGCTTCGAGTCGATCTGGGTGGTCGAACACCATTTCACCGACTACTTCCTGTCGCCCGACCCGGTGCAGTTCCTGACCTGGTGTGCGGCGCGGTACCCCGACGTCAGGCTCGGCACCGGCGTGATCGTGTTGCCCTGGCACGACCCGGTGCGCTGTACCGAGCAGATCGCGATGCTCGACAACCTCTCCGATGGTCGGATGATCCTGGGTATCGGACGCGGGTTGGGCAAGGTCGAGTACGACGGCTTCCGAGTCGACATGAACACGTCGCGTGAACGCTTCGTGGAGTACGCCCAGTTGATCCTCGACGGCCTCGAGTCCGGCACGGTCGAGGCAGACGGCGAGTTCATCAAACAGCCGCGTCGTGACATCCGTCCGCGCCCGGTTCATTCGTTCCGGGGTCGCACGTATGCGGCCTCGATGTCGCCGGAGGCCATGCCGATCATGGCCGAACTCGGCGTGGGCGTGCTGGTCGTGCCGCAGAAGGAATGGACTGCGGTGGCCGAGGATCTCGGCAGGTACCGATCGGCCTGGACCGACTGCCACGGCGCCGACGTGCCGCCCCCGGCCCCGCTGTGCGCCGGCAACATCGTGCTCCACGCCGACGCCGCGACCGCCGAAGAACTCGCCCACCGTTACATCGGCGGCTACTACCACTCCGTCATCGAGCACTACGGCTTCAACGAGAATGCCCACGCCGGTGTGCGCGGGTACGAGTTCTACGCCGGCATCGGCAAGCACGTCGAACGTCGGGGCTTGGACGGGGCCGCTGCGGACTACGTCGATCTCATGCCCTGGGGCACACCGGATCAGGTGCTCGACAAGCTCTCCACTCTGCGTGATCTGCTGGGGATGGCTGCGTTCAACCCCTCGTTCAACTTCGCCGACATGCCCGGCGAGGTTGCCCACGGCAGTCTCTCGTTGTTCGCGACCGAGGTGCTCCCGGTCCTCAAGGAATGGCAGACGGAGGAGTTGGCCGCGGTTCGGCCTCGGGAGTCGCTGGCGCCCGTCTCGTGAGTGGCCAGGCATCGGCGCAACGCAGCTCGGACCGGTCCACGTGATCGACCCTGGACTGGTGCTCGGAGCGCCGATCGTCACGTCGTCGTCGGTGTGGTCGGCTGACGACGTCATCCTCTACCAGCTCGCACTCGGTGCCGGAGCGCGGCCGGATGATCAACGCGAGGTGCGATACGTCCACGAGGACCAACTGGTGGTACTGCCGACATTCGCGGCGGTACCTGCGTCGACGGCATCGACGCTCGCGATCCGTGGGCCAGGCCTCGATCTCGACCTGCGTCGCGTGCTCCACGTCGGACAGGAACTCGACGTGCACCTGCCCGTTCCACCGGTCGCCGAGGCGACGAACCGGGCGCGGGTCGAGTCGGTCGAGAATCGTGGCCGAGACGCACGGATCGTGGTGGCGGTCGAGACGACGCTCGCCGACGGGAGGTTGCTCGCCACCAATCGTTTCCACCTGCTCGCGCGGGGCGAGGGCGGCTTCGGCGTCCCGGATGTGGGCCGGACGGATCGTGAAGCGGACGCGATGGATGGTCCGCCGGATTTGACCGTCGTGACCACGACGATGCCGCAGCAGGCGGCATGGTTCAGGCTCTGCAGCGACCGGACGCCGGTGCACGTCGATCCCGCGGCGGCGACCGCCGCCGGGTTGCCGCGCCCGACCCTGCAAGGGCTCTGCACGTGGGGTGTGATCGGCAAGATGTTGATCGATCGTTGCTTGGACGGCGACGTTCCGGCAGTCCGCCGGTACCGGGCGCGGTTCACCGGGATGGTGTTCCCGGGCGAGACGCTCGAGTCGCACATCCGGACAGATGGCCGCACGATCGCGGCCGAGGTCACGGTGCAGGATCGTGGCGCACCCGCCATGTCCGTCGTCCTCGGCGTGTGACCGCGCCACGCCGAGGCGTCCGGAGTGGTCGTGCGGTCCGCCGATCCGCTCGGCTGTAACATCATAAAGATACAGATGTTCATGGAGGGGAGGGTCGAGTGACGGATCGCTCGGAGGTCGGCGGGGACGGGTCGGACGAACTCGACGACGTGTTGTTCGAGGTGTCGGACGGGGTGGCACGGATCACCCTCAACCGACCGCACCGTCGCAACGCGACGACCCGGCCGCAACGGCTGCGGATCATCGAGCTCCTCGACGAGGTCTCGGCGCGGTTGGACGTCCGTGTGGTCGTGTTGACCGGGAGCGGCGGATCGTTCTGTGCCGGGGCAGACCTCGGGGCACCGCTCCCCGGCCCGCCCCGGCCCGAAGGGGCGCCGGCGCGCACCGTCGGGGAGATCGCGGGCGGGATGCGGATGAACGCCCACC
>CAXBAZ010000321.1:0-5295 GCA_963973395.1 uncultured Acidimicrobiaceae bacterium | reverse complement strand
GGCACCGACGCCGCCGCCGAGGCGCGCGGATGGTTGGTGCGCCAGGGCATCGTCGAACGGTGAGACATCGCCCATCAGGGTGCCCAGGCGATCGACGCTGCGGTCTCGAGACGTGCCATCGTGCCGGCGGTGTCGCTCGGGTCGGCGACGAAGCGCGTCAGCTCGAGCCACATCCCGGCGTCGCTCGAACCGCCGAAGGAGACGGGGTGGAGATCGGACAGATCGAACCGGAAACCGTCGCCGGCCTCGATCAGTGTCCTCGCGATGCGGCGGGTGGTCGGGTCGGGGTAGGTGGTGAGGTCGACCGACTCGTTGGGCGACACGAATCCGCCGAGCCCGGCCCAGACGGACGCCGCTTCCGGCGTCGCGAGAAATCGGATCAGCTCGGCGCCGCCGACCGAGTCGCTCATCAGCACCGCCACGTCGCCACCGCCGACCACGTACCGGTCGCGTACGTCCCGGCCGGGGAAAGCGAACGCGTCCACGTCGACGCCGAGGTCGCCCGTGGAGGTCGCGGCGACTACGCCCGGCACGAAGTCGCCTTCCATCACCATCGCTGCCGCCGGCGCTGTCGAGAAGACGGTCGCGACCGATTCGACGAGCGTGGTGTCCGGTCCGGCGACGGCGGTGACGTTCGACGGTGCGAGCAGCTCGGCCATCGTTCGCAGTGTCTCCTCGACTGTGGGATCGGTCCACGCGAGACGGTGCTCGGCGAGCGCGTCGTAGCGGTCGGGCCCGGCCAGGCGGAGATAGAGGTTCTCGAACCAATCGGTCATCGTCCATGCGTCGCTCGACGCGCCGGTGACCGAGAATACGGCGATCCCGGCCGCCGAGAGTGTGTCCGCGATCGACGTCAGGCCTGCGAGATCGTCGGGAGGGACCACCCCGGCCTGCTCGAACGCGCCGATCGAATACCACACCAGGCTCTTGTGAGCGGCCTTGAACCACACGCCGTAGAGCTCGCCGTCGACGCTCCCGAGCCGTTGCCAGATCGGAGCCCAATCCCGTCGGACGGTGTCGCCGACCAGCGTCTCGAGGGGGCGGACGTGGCCCGACCCGGCGAGGTCCCGCAGCAGACCGGGCTGTGGCAGCACGGCGACGTCGGGCGGGTCGCCGGCCGCGAGCCGCTCGTCGAGCACGGTCGCGAGGTCGGCGCCGGCCGTCGAGGTGAACGTCACGGTCGCCCCGGTGCTCCGCTCGAATCGGCCGAGGACCTGTTCGAACGCGACCGCTTCGGCGTCCTGCCACACGCCGACCACGTCGAGCGTCTCGCCCGACAGGTCGACGGAGCCGGCGTCGGACGCGCACGCGGCCAGGGCGAACGCCGTCAGAGCAGCGGACGCGCTCCGCAGCAGCCGCGATGGCGTTCGCCGTCGACGCGCCGGTGCCCGTGTCGGCTGCTCCCGTCGCCGGGCAGCGGCATCAGGATCCACCCGACCAGTGTTGCCACCGGTGCCCGTCGTCCTCCAGAGGCGTTGGTCCCGCCACGATCTGCTCGCCGATTCCTGCCGTGTCGTTGTCTGCGGCGTTCCTGGCTCCGGAACGTGGGCTCAAGGCGTCGTCCATGTGTGTCGATGGGGTGGTGAAGTCCCCTGAGAGGGGACGCCTGGTCAGGCCCGACCGCCTCACGCGTGCGCGGCCACCGAGGCTCGACGCGACCTCTCCGAACGAAGAGAGATCCGCGTCGTGCAACCACCTGTTCAGGCCGATCCCGGTTCATGGGCGACGGTCGAGTCGCCCGACTTCGCCGTGCGCCTCGGCCGACTGTTGACGACGACGCGACGTCGCGCCCGTACGTCGATCGGACGGCTCGCGGCATCGGATCCGACAGGCTTCAGCGCAGCTCAGCTCACGCGCTTCGAGTTGGGAACCTTGCCGCTCGACGAGGAAGTCGTCGAAGCGCTGGGTCTGCTGTACGAAGCCGACCTCGGACGGGTGCTGCCGCCGCGTCTCCCGGTGGCCATCACGGAAGGTCGCCTGTCGGGCGCGGGAGTGAGCGTCGAGTTCTCACCGGGTGATGCGACGTCGTTGATGCTCGCCTATCTGAGTCTGATCCGTCAGATGCGCCATCAGAAGAAGGTCCCGGCGATCGCGCTCCGCCGCGACGACGTGCTCGTTCTCGCCGGCTACCTCGACATGGACGGCGCCGACGTGGTGCGGCGACTCTCGTCGTTGATGAACCTCGGCGCCGCGCAGCGCACGACGATGTCGATGCTGTTCGCAGCGGGGGCGATCGTGATCGGACTCGCCGCCGGCGGCCACGCATCGGCCGACGAAGGGCCGAATGGGATCGTCGATGGCCCGGCCTCGGACCGGCGCGAACTCGTAGCCGGCGAGTTGTCCCCGGATCTGCCGGTCGTCGACGAACCCGTCGTCGGCGAGTGGTCCCCGGACCTGCCGGTCGTCGACGAACTCGTCGTCACCGACGGCACTGCGACGGATGCCGTGGCCGTCGAACCTGCGTTGCGGGCCACAGTGGCCCCGCTCGCGGTGTCGCCGCCGCCTGCGACGTCATCGACGACCGCGCCCATGGCCGAGGTCGTCTCGACACCGACGCCGACTCCGTCGACCGAGCCGCGGCCGGTCGTCGAACCGGTACCGCCGCCGTCGTCCGAGGCCGGGCCCGTCGTCGAACCGTCGACGGTCGTGGTGATCGACCGCGCCGCCGACGTCGGCGGATCGTCGACCGCACATCGGGTGCGGGTCCCCAGCGCGGCCCCTCCGGTGACGGTCGCCTCCGAAGCGCCGCCACGAGATCGATCCGGATGCAATCCCGATCCGTCAGAGGCCGTCATGAGCGTGGTCATCCCCGACATCGGATACTCGTGTCCCGTGTACGTCGGGGGTCAACCGATGATCGATGCCGGATTCGTCACACTGGTCACCGACGTCGGCTCCAACCCGGCGCTGGCCACCCGCCCCGGCCGACCCGGGACGTTGTGGTTGGCGGGCCACCGCACCACACACGGCGCCGCGTTCGCCGACGTGCCGACCTGGCCGACGGCGCGCTGATCACCGTAGGAGCCGGCGACGCCGGCGCCACGTATCGGGTCGTCGGACGGTCGTACGTCGAGGTTCGCAACGGTCGCGTCATCGACGCCGCTGGTGAGGCGACGGCACGTGCGACCTGGGCGTCGATCATCCGCGACGACTTCGGCGGCGAGCTCGCACCGCGGCTCGTGCTGCAGACGTGCGAGGGCGAGAACTTTCGGTGGATGATCTACGCCGACCTGGTGACCTGATCGCTCGACGGTCCGCGGCCGGCGACTCAAGTTCGGCCCGCGATCGGCCGATGAACGGGTGAGCCCGCACTCGCGGACTCGTGGCCAAGTCTGGAAACTGCTTGACTTCCGTAACGGTCAACCCTGCGTGAGCAGGCGCACGGTCACGGGCCTACACCGCGCGAGCGGCAGGGCCGCCGGATCACCGACACGAAGCCTTGGAGATCCGACATGTCCGCATTCCACCCATCCCGTACGACCCGCTCGCGCCTGCGCCTCGCCACCGTCGCTGCACTGACGGCAGGAACCGGACTGGCGCTGGCCGCCGGGCCGGCGAACGCGGGAATCGTCCCGACCGTGCCGTTGGCGACATCCGCCGGCTACTCGGTGCTCGGTGCGACGACCGTCACCAACACCAACCCCAGCGTGATCGGTCAGAGCGTCGGTCTGTCCCCGGGCACGTCGATCGTCGGGTTCCCTCCCGGCATCGTCCTGGCGCCTGCGACGATCGAAGCCGCCAACGCCGACACATTGCAGGCCCAGAGCGACCTGACCACGGCCTTCGTCGATGCCGAGGGCCGTGACGTCGAGTTCACCCAGACCAATCCCGACCTCGTCGGTCAGACCCTGATCCCTGGAGTGTACGAAGCGACCGCACAAGCACCGCTCGCGCTGTCGGGCGAACTCGTGCTCGACGGGCAGGGCAACGCCGATGCCGTGTTCATCTTCCAGACCGATTCCACGCTGATCACCAGCACTGGCAGCACGATCTCGCTGATCAACGGTGCGTCGGAGTGCAACGTGTTCTGGCAGGTGGGGAGCTCCGCCACCCTCGGGAGCGGCTCGTTCTTCGTCGGCACGATCCTGGCGCTCACGTCGGTCACCGTCGAGAGCAGCACGGTTGTCCACGGACGGGCATTAGCTCGCAACGGTGCTGTGACCCTCGACAACAACGTGTTCACACAGCCCAGCTGCGAGCCCTCCACGGATCTCATCCCGTCGGCCACCGCGCCGGCGACGACCACCACCACGACGCCTGCCACAGCGACGACCGTCGCCGCGACCACCACGACCCCGGCGGCACCGGCCGTCACGACCTCGACGCAGGTCGCGACAACCTCGCCGTCGGTCGACACGACGTCGCCGTCGGAGACCGTTCCAGTGTCGACGGCGCCCCCCGCCATCGCCACGACGTTCCCCGTCACGGACATCACGCTGCCTCGTACCGGAGGGTCACTCACGACCCAGTCCGGGATCGCGCTGATCGCAGCGGTGGTGGGACTGGCTGCCGTGGCGATCGCCCGCCGCCGTCAACCCGCCTGATCCTCCACGTCACGTACGGACTCCGCCGCCGGCACCGTCGTGGTGGACACCATCACCGACAGCGATCCGGGCGAACACGAGCAGGGCAGCGACCCCGACCGACCGTCCCGGCCGCGCAGTCTTGTTCCAGCAACGAACGGAACTATTGAGCTGGGTACCATGGGGTGATGAGCCCGCCGGACACGCATGTGGTCGGCCGCGTCGACGGAAGGAATCGCCGATGAGCACGTTCTTGCTGCCGACGGAGCCGATCGTTTCGCTCGACGCCTACCTCGCGACCGAGACCGGTGGGGCGGGCGTTCGTCGTGCACACGAGCTGGGCCCGACGGCCACGATCGACACGGTGACGCGGTCGGGTCTACGCGGTCGAGGAGGCGGAGGCTTTCCGACCGGCCAGAAGTGGTCGGGCATCGCTGCCCAGACTGGTGGGCGCCGGTATCTGGTCTGCAACGGTGCCGAGGGTGAGCCCGGCACGTTCAAGGACCGCGCACTGTTGCGCGCCAACCCGTATCAGCTGGTCGAGGGTGTGGCGATCGCCGCGTTGGCGATCGACGCGACCGAGGCGTTCATCTGTCTGAAGGCGAGCTTCCGGCGCGAGATCGACGCGGTCACCCGCGCCGTACAGGAGTTCCAGACTGCCGGACTCTGTGGTGACTGCAAGATCACGATCGTGGCCGGGCCGGACGAGTACCTGTTCGGCGAGGAGAAGGCGATGCTCGAGGTGATCGAGGGCAACGAGCCGCTACCGCGT
>CAXBAZ010000320.1:0-5308 GCA_963973395.1 uncultured Acidimicrobiaceae bacterium | reverse complement strand
GACGTGGCGAAGGGCGCAGACCGGCGGCGTACTCGGAAAGACCCGCCACACATCGGTGAGTTCGATCACCGGTGCGGTTGCCGACTCGCCCCTGACCGTGCTCGTCAGGATCACATCCGAGTCCACCGTGTTCGAGTCGATCGGGCTGGTGCTCATTCGGCGAGGTCGGGGAACTCGGTCAGGATCCGGTCGACGACTTCGAGCTCGAGTTCGCGCCTGATCTCGGCGAGCCCTGCGTCGTCCTGGCACGCCTGGTCGGCGGTCCAGAGTTCGACTTCGATCGCGGTCAGTCGGTCGATCTCGTCGCCAGGGATCTCGGTGGGCTCCCCGAGGTAGATCACGCCGGAGCCGTCCGGGTTCTGCTCCGCGCTGTACGTCTGGTCGTCCGAGTTCATGTACTCGTCGAACTCCTCCTGCGACGACACCTCGATGATCTCGAGACCCTGGGCTTCGGCCTTCAAGCGGTTGACGACGCCGTACATGAGATCGGGACCCGCCGGCGGCTCGAGTCCGTGCTCTTCGATCGTTTGTTGCAGACACGCGGCCCAGCTCCGATGGGCGTCGGTGAGACGCGGATCGTTCTGTTGGTTCTCGTAGAACTCGCCGAGCACCTCCTGCACGGCCGGATCGTCGCCCGGGCTCTGCCCGTACACCTCGGCGTGCGCGATGCCCTGACAGCCACGGTCTTCGAGCGGCGGTGGAACGTACTCCCCCGAGTCGGCGTCGGTCGTCGGCGGACCGTCGAACTGTACGCCGTACAGCGCCCGGTTGAACGCTTCCTGCTCCTCGGGGGACAGCCCCATGATGTAGTCCTGGTTCGGGTCTTCGAAGCCACCGTCGATGAATCCGTCGCCGGTCTCGTACAGCTCGTACGAGTACATCACGCCGTAGCCAAATTTCTCACCGAACGCCTCCGGATCGGTGAACCTCGACTCGTCCTCCGCAGTGGCACCGGCGGAGTAGTCGACCGGTTGGTACTCGAAGCCCTCGTTGCGCATACAGGTGGCGGTGCGCTCCTCGACCTCGAGTTGCTTGCGCCGATCCTCGACGGGGTTGTACTCCCAACCCATCAGCGCAGCCAACGGTGAGGCGGCCCCACTCGGGTCACCGTCGCCGTCCTCACCGTCCTCGTCGCCGTCGCCACCGTCGTCATCGCGCCCCGACTCGTCGGTGTCGGTGGTGACCACGGGCGGGCCGTCGGTGTCGTCTTCGTTCTGGCGCTCATTGGTCTCGACGCCGATCACCACGCGGTCACCGGGCTCCAACGCGCCGGGCTCGATGGGGCGTACCTCGGCGAGCCCGTTGGCGCTGAGACCCACTTCGACCTCGACGACCTCGGTGACCGCCGGCTCGACCGATGTGGCGGGCGTGCGTTCGAGCTCGACCTGACTGACCTGATCGGGCCCGACCGTGAGGGCCGCGACGGGCACGACGAGCACTTCGCCGTCGGTGGATGCGACCGAGACGGTGACCCGCGTGTCCCAGAACACGTAGTTGTTCAGCGCATCGGGATCGTCGGGCGACACGACCACCTCGAGCCGCCCCGTCGCCTCGCCGCCCGACGGAAACTCGCCACCGCCGTCAGTGCCGTCCCCGGAGGGAGCGGGAGCACCGATCGACAGCACCGTTCCCGGCACGGTGATCCCCGCCCCGCGTACCTCGACCTGCACGGGCGCTCCAACGGCGACGAGCGCAGAGTCGACCCGGCTCACCCGCGCCGACACGAGGGTCTCGGCAGTCGCGAGCGTGCCGATCGGGCCCTGCACCGTCGAGCCGGGGGCCACATACGACTCGGTGACGTTCGACGGCAGCAGCGGAACGAACACCAGCTCACCGGGTGAGATCCGCGTGCCTGTCGCAGCTTGCAGAGCAACGAGATTCGTGGTGGCGGTGTCGACGCCGGCCTGTGCGGTGGCGACGGCTTCGGTGAGCGCCGTGTTGTCACCGGAAGCGAGTGCCTCGTTGTATTGAGCCTCGGCGAGTCGGAGCTGGAACTGGGCGTCCTCGATCGCCTGATCGGCGATTGCGACGGACTGATCGCGCTGGCTCTGGGCACTGGAGATCGCGCCGTCGGCGGCGGTGAGGGCCTCGTTGTGCTGAGCCAACTCGACGTCGAGCTGGGCGATCCGTTGTGCGGTGTAGGCCACACCGGTGTCGGGATCGATCGCTCCCGGCTGTGTCGCGGCGGTGCGGGCTGCGCCGACCGCGTCGCGGGCGACCAGAGCGGAGTCGCGAGCGGCGACGGCGGTGTTGACGGCTGTGTCGCCATCCACACGGGCGACTTGTGCGGCCGCCTGTGCGTTCGGCACCGCCTCGCGGGCCGACTCGACGGCCTGCGTGATCTGGAGCCGCTCGGATTCGAGCATCGGTCGGCTGGCGTCGACCAACGCCGTCTGGGCGACCCGAAGGTTGTCCTCGGCAGAACGCACCGATTCCTGGGCGCTGGTGAGCGCGTCACGCTCCTCGACCGACGGACCCTCGGCGACGTACCCGGCATCGGCATACATCTGCTCGACCGCGGCCGCCGTCGCTTCGTCGAACACCGTGTCGACGGTGCCCGGCTGGTACCCCTGGCGAACGAGCGACTCTTCGAGCTGCAACACATCGGGCCCTGTGGTGCCGATCACCATGCGTCGGTACATCGGGAGCTGGCCCTGCAGCACCATCACCGGACGCCCGGTGATCTCGACGAACACGTCACCCTCCTGCAACGTGTCGCCCGTCGCCGCTGCGTCGGTCACGATCGCCGCTTCGCCGGCGTCGATGCCGACACTGCCGGCCAGCTGCACGGTGACGGGTTCGTTGTACGACACCTGCCCCGCCAGAACCAGTTCCGAATTGAGCGCGCGACGCTCGACGGGAACCGTGATCAACGATGCCTCCGGCGCTCGGCGGGCGGCTGCTCGATCGGCGGGCGACTGTATCCGGGTGCCGATGTAGGTGCCGAGCAGCCCGGTCACGACAGCGGCACCGACGACGAGGAGCGCGGTCCGGCGTCTGCTGCGACCGTCACCACCCACCACCGGTGACGTCGGGATCAGTGGCCCGACCGGCGAGTCGACCGGGGTGTCGACCGCCGGGTCGGGCTCGACCGAGGCCTCGCCGAGCGTCGAAACGCGTCGCCCGATGAGCGTGTCGGTCAGAACCGGCTCGGTGCCGTTCGTGGGGATCTCCGGCTCGGGCACGGACGATGTCGGTTCATGCATCGCATCACCGGAACCGGCCGCATCGCCATCACGATCGAAGTCGTTCATGACCAGTCGTTCTCCCGTCCACGAGCGAGGGAAAGACTCCCGAACGCCCAATCGCCGGAATGGTACCCCGGCGCCGCGAGCGCACGAGCACGGTCGTCACCAGCGGGCGGGTTCGCAGCAGATGTCGCAGCATCGTTCACGGCCACGCGCATGGACACGACCAGAACACGGCGTTCGAGCGTGATGATTCGGACGCGATCCATGCGGAGCTCTCTTCGGTGGGTCAGGCCCGTGGTCGGGACGTCGACGAGGCTTGGACGTGCCCGGAGCGACATCGGTTCCCGTGCCGCAGGGATTCGTGCTGTGCTTCGCCGTCGCGTTCCTGCCGACCGACGGGTGGTGGGCAGACCGACGTACCGTGAGTGACGTGAACCGGCTCGCACACGAATCCTCTCCCTACCTGCGTCAACACGTCGACAATCCGGTCGACTGGTACCCGTGGGGCGACGAGGCGTTCGCCGCCGCCCGCGAACGCGACGTGCCGATCCTGCTGTCGATCGGATACTCGGCCTGCCATTGGTGTCACGTGATGGCCCACGAGTGCTTCGAGGACGCCGAGGTCGCCGCCGCCATGAACGAGCGGTTCGTCAGCGTCAAGGTCGACCGAGAGGAACGCCCCGACGTCGACGCGCTCTACATGGCGGCCGTCCAGGCGCTCACCGGTCGTGGCGGCTGGCCGATGACCGTGGCGCTCGACCCGGCCGGACGTCCGCTGTGGGGCGGCACCTACCTGCCCAAACCCCAGTTCCTGGAGCTGCTGACGGCGCTCGATCAGGCGTGGACCGATCGTCGCGACGAGCTCGAGACCAACGCTGCGGCGATCGTGACGGCGATCGGCAAGGCCGTCGAACCGAAGCCCGCCGTGCCGGCGCTCGACGTCGTCAACGAGACCTTGAAGAAGATCGCCGGCGCGTTCGACCAGGAGTGGGGCGGTTTCGGCAAGGCCCCGAAGTTCCCATCGCCACACCATCTCCAACTCGTCCTGCGGGCGTACATGACGTCTGGCGGCGACGGCGCCAAGCAGGTGCTCGCGACGACCCTCGACGCGATGGCCGCGGGCGGCATCTACGACCACATCGGCGGCGGCTTCGCCCGCTACGCGACCGATCGGGAGTGGTTGGTGCCGCACTTCGAGAAGATGCTCACCGACCAGGCGATGCTCGTGCGCACGTACCGCGAGGCCTACTCCGTGCTCGGTCGCCCCGGTGATCGCCAGGTCGTCGAGGAGACGATCGGGTACGTGCTGCGCGACCTCGGCCAACCAGGTGGCGGCTGGTTCGCGGCGGAGGACGCCGACTCCCCCGACGCAACCGGGACGGGCGTCGAGGGGCTGTTCACCACCTGGACCCCGGCCGAGGTCCGCGACGCGCTGGCGGGCATGGACGCAGAGGTCATCGAGCACACGATCGAGTGGTGGAACATCACCGACGACGGCAACTTCGAGGGCCGTTCGATCCCCAACCGGATGCACGCCCGCGGTCAGCTCCGACGTCCGCCCGCGCTCGAGGAAGCCCGCCAACGCCTGCTGGTCGCCCGCTCGCGGCGTCGACGACCCGGTCTCGACGACAAGGTGATCACCGAGTGGAACGCCTTGTTCCTGGCGGCCCTCGCCGATGCCGCGGCCACGCTCCGGCGGCCCGACTGGACGGCGGCCGCCGTCGCGAACGGGGAGTTCCTGCTCGCCGAGCTGCGCGACGACGCCGGTCGCTGGTACCGGTCGTGGCACGCCGACGGCGGGCCGCGACATCGGGCGCTCGCGGCCGATCACGCCGCACTCGTCGAGGCGTTCATCCGTCTGGGTGAGCTCACCGGCGAGGCCCGCTGGCTCGACGCCGCTCGGCAGACGGCCGACACGATGCTCGACTGGTTCTGGGACCCCGTCGACGGCGGTCTGTTCACGACCCCCGAGGACGGCGAGGAGCTCGTGGTCCGACAGAAGGACCTGCACGACAACGCGACCCCGTCGGCGAACTCGTCGGCGGCGATCGGCCTGCTGCGGCTCGCTGCGCTCACCGGCGACCTCCGGTACCGCCACCACGCGGACCGCATCCTGC
>CAXBAZ010000319.1:0-5314 GCA_963973395.1 uncultured Acidimicrobiaceae bacterium | reverse complement strand
ATCGGCGAGCGCTCGACGAACGTGGCGACGATCAAACAGACGGCGAGCATCGGCAACAGGAGCCAGAACATTCCCTGCTGTGTCGACAGAGGGCTACCGAGCGGCGAGGGGAGGGGCACGTTCGTCGCGAGACCACTCGGGCCGGTGAACCCGGTCTGACGCGTGAAGAAGGCGGCACCGAGCTCGGCGAAGGCGAGCGTCGCGATCGCAAAATAGAAAGCTTCGGTCTTGCGGACGAGCAACCCGAACAGGGCCGCGAGGATCACCACGACGAGCACACCCGCACCGACGCCGATCCAGAACGGGTGCTCGCGAGCGACGTATGCGGCTGTGTATGCGCCGGTGGCCATCATGAACGTCTGGCAGAATGCGAACCGGCCCGCCACGCAGAACACGAGGTAGAAGCCGATCGCCGCCATCGAGTACAGCAGCCACTGGTTGACGATGCTCATCCCGAACTCGGTCGGCACGAATAGCGACGTCAACGCTGCGGAGATCGCCACGAACACGACGATCGCCCGGTACTGGTGCCTCGACTGCGCGGGAGGTGCGATGGTCATACTCGTGCCTTGCGGGTCGCGCCGGCCAGCCCTTTGGGCCGGGCGACGATCGCGATCAGCATGGCGATGAACGGCAATTGATCGGCATAGTCGGGAAACAGGTAGCCGCCGCCGAGTTGTTGCACGATGCCGAGCGCGACCGCCGCCAACGCGGTTCCGATCAGGCTGCCGAACCCGCCCATGATTGCCGCTGCGAACGCCGTCAACATGACGCTGAACCCGAACGTGAGATTCACGGTGCTCGATGGTGCGACGAGGATGCCGCCGAGACCGGCGAACACCGCCGAGGCGACGAATGCGAACATCGACACCCGTTTCACACGGATTCCTTGCAGCGTGGCGGCCTCGGGGTCGGCCGCCAGCGCACGAACCTGCCGACCGAGTTGAGTGCCCTGGAACACCCAGACACACGCCGTCACAGCGACCACGGCCACGGCCACGGTCAGGATGCGCTGATACGAGATCGCCGCCCCTGACACGAAGATCACGCCGTCGCCGACGGGCGTCGCGAGACGCTTGGGATCGCTCCCCATCCACAGGGCCAACGCGGCCCGGATCACGACCGCTGCACCGAGCGTGGCGACGAGGAGGACGTCGAGTGACTGGCCACGTAACGGCCGGAATACCAGTCGGTCGAGAGCGAGACCGGCCAATGCGACGAGCGCGAGTGCGAACACGTATCCAGGGATGACCGCCAACCCGAGATCGTCGATCGACCAGAACGCCAGGTATGCCCCGAGAGTGACGATGTCACCCGTCGCGAAGTTGACCACCCCGGTCGCTTTGTAGAGCACGAGGAAACCGAGCGCCACGATCGCTGAGACGCCGCCGATCGCGATCCCGCTAGCGAACAGTGCAACAAACTTCTCCATGGTGCTCAGTCGCCTCGACCGAGGCGATGGCGCAGGACCGGATGCTTCGCCGGTGAACCGACGGCGCGCCTTGTATGCATATCATTGAGATCTTAAATGAATCACCACCACGAGCAGAAACCCGGGGCACCTAAATGATTGACACCAGCGACGACGCCCTCCGAATGCAGCGCGCCGTCGAACTCCTCGATGCCGGCGTCGGGACACAGCACGCGGGATACCAGGTGTACGCCAGCGTGCACGGATCGACGCTCCTCGACGCCGCCGGAGGCGAAGCCCGACCGGGTGTTGAGATGGACCCGACAACGATCACCCTCTGGTTCTCGTCCGGCAAGCCGGTGACCGCCGTTGCGATCGCCCAGCTGTGGGAACGAGGTCTGCTTGGTCTCGACGACCGGGTCGTCGAGTACATCCCGTCGTTCGGTGCTGGCAAGGAGGACACCACGATTCGCCACGTGCTGACGCACACGAGCGGCTTTCCTTTCGCCGACGACAGTCTGCATCCGGGCGACTGGGACGCGACGGTCGACGTCATTGCGCGTTCTCCTGCGCTCTGGGCAGCGGGACAGGCCGCGGGCTACCACGGCACGGCGGGGCACATCGTGCTCGGCGAGATCGTGGGCGTGGTCGATGGTCGGCCGATCGCTACGTACGCACGCGAGGAGATCTTCGAACCCCTGGCGATGGGTGATTCCTACGTCGCGCTAGCGCCGGACGACGTTGTCCGGCTCGGCGAACGTCTGGCATTGATCGATGACCGAGCCGTCCGCGGTTCGGGGCTGGAGTTCGATCAGTTCAATAGCGAACCGGTGCTGACCGCT
This sequence comes from uncultured Acidimicrobiaceae bacterium, assembly GCA_963973395.1. Taxonomy (GTDB): domain Bacteria; phylum Actinomycetota; class Acidimicrobiia; order Acidimicrobiales; family Ilumatobacteraceae; genus Ilumatobacter. The sequence continues at coordinate 3,061 of CAXBAZ010000319.1, read as the reverse complement.
GTCTCTCCGGGCAACACGTGTCGCGGCCCGGCCCGTGAGCTGGGATATCTTTTCGACGCCCTGGTCGGCGGTGGAGCCCGGTCGGGACGGCGAATCCTGCAAACGACGACCGTCGAAGCGATGATCGCGTGCCACCGCCGAGGGCTCGTCGACCAGACGTTCGCCGCCAACAACAAGCGTCCGCACCCCCGGTGGGGGCTCGAATCCCCATGGGGCCTCGGCGTCGAGCTCGACGGCAACGGCGACATCGGAACTTTGAACTCTCAACGTGTGTTCGCCAGTTCTGGCGCGTTCAGCTCCGTTGCCTTCGGTGACCCCGAGTCCGGGCTCGTCGGCGTGATCGTGACAACGGGTCTGCTCGATCTCGATGCCAACGCCGCCCGGTTGGGCGCTGCTGCGGACGCAATGAATCTCGCTATTGGATCAGGAGTCGCGGACGACTGACCTGAGGCCGATCCACCCCGAGACCGAACACGGCTGACCGATTGACGCCGACCCGAACGCAAGTAGAGGACATGTAATGCAGACGACAGCAGCAGTGATGAGAGCGCTCGGCGAGCCGCTCTCGCTCGAGACCATCGAACTGGACGAGCCGGGTGCCGGAGAGGTCCTGATCCGGATGGCCGCGGTGGGGATCTGCGGATCGGACCGGCACGTCCTGGAGGGACACTTCCCGAGCTCGACCCCATCCGTGTGCGGGCACGAGGGCGCCGGCGTCGTCGAAGCCGTCGGCGAGGGCGTCGACTCGATCTCGGTCGGCGATCACGTGATCCAGACGTTCGTCGGTCCGTGCGGTCGCTGTCAGGCGTGTCGGCGTGGGAAGCGCACGTTCTGCACCGCGGGTTGGAACGTCGACGGACGCCTCCTCGACGGCACCTACCGGATGCACGGCAGTGACGGAGTCGACATCGGCACCACGCTGGGCCTCGGGAGCTTCAGCTCGCACACGGTGAGTCCGGCGCGCAACTGTGTCGTGGTCCCCGACGATGTCGATCTGGGCAATGCAGCCCTCGTCGCCTGCGGGGTGTCGACCGGCATCGGCGCAGTGCTGAACGTCGCCCAGATGCGTCCCGGTGACTCGGTGGCCGTGATCGGGGTCGGCGGGGTCGGAGCTGCTTCGATCATTGGCGCTGCGATGGGCGGCGCCGGCCTGCTCGTCGGGGTCGACGTCCACGAACACAAACGACCTGCCGCCGAAGGATTCGGGGCGACACACTTCCTGAACGCACGGGACGCCGACGTCGCCGCGGAGCTCCGCGACATCACGGACGGATGGGGGATCGACCGGATCATCCTCACCGTCGATCGGACCCTCCCGGAACACTACGCCCTCGCCCTCGAGGCCCTGGCGCCCGGCGGGATCGCCGTCCAGGTCGGATCGTCGATGTCAGGACTCGATCACCTCCCGGTCGCGCCGGCCGTGTTCACCCGCAAGCAGGTCTCGTTCACCGGAACGGTGTACGGCGGGATGGACCCGGCACTCGACGCGTTGAAGTATCTCGAGCTCCACCGCGCCGGCCGCCTCGACCTCGCGTCGCTGGTGACGACGACCTACCGACTCGATCAGATCAACGACGCGTTCGCCGATCTGGCCGCCGGGCTCAACATCCGGGGCCTGATCCGATTCGACGACCCGCCGACCACGTCCTAGTAGCAGCTACCCACGAGGAGAATCATGACGTCGCACGCAGCCCCCACGAGCCAGACCACCGCGCTCCCCGCGGCCGAAGGGCCGTATCGGTCGATGGCCGAGGCCGTCGACGAGTGGGTGATCAGCCATCCCGATCGTGTCGCCGTGGTGGACGGAGACGGTTCGGAGATCTCCTATCGCACGTTCGGTGCCCGCTTCCAAGCGCTCGCCGCCGACCTGGTCGACCGGTTGTCGGGCCCGCAGGCCCGGGTCGGCGTGTACATGCGGAACTGTTCCGCATTCCTCGAGTCGTACCTCGGCGCATCGGCCGGGTCGATGACGCCGTTCAACATCAACTTCCGGTACACCGCGCCGGAGGTCGCCTATCTCCTCGACAACGCCGACGCCGAAGCGGTCGTGGTGCACACGGAGTTCCTGCCGGTGCTCCGTGAGGCGCTGGCCGATTCGCCGACAGTCCGCGTCGTGTACGTGGTCGACGACGACAGCGAGCCGGTCGAACATCCGGCGCCCGACGAGTCCTCGGCAGCCGTCTGGGTCGACTATCGCACGGTCGTCGACAGTGGCCGTTCGATCGACGGGCGTGGCACGGGCGACGACCTGATGTTCCTCTACACCGGCGGCACGACCGGTATGCCCAAGGCGACGATGTGGCGCCAGGGAGATCTGGTGAAGTTGTACACCGGCACGATGCGGGCGCTCGCCGCGCAGAGCGACCTGGGAGATGTTCAGATGTGCACGCTGACGGTCGCGCCGCTCATGCACGGCACCGGCCTGATCAGTCAACTGTCGAACATGTTCGACGGCGGCAAGGTCGTCATCACACGGGCCCGGCGGTTTGTCGCGTCGGACGTTCTCGACATGCTCGAACGGCATCGCGTGCACGTGCTCACGATCGTCGGCGATCCGTTCGCGGCTCCACTGCGCGACGCTCTGGACGCAGGGCCCGAACGTGACCTCGGCTCGCTCGCCGTGATCTCGTCCTCGGGGGCGATGTGGAGTCAACCGGTCAAGGACGGTTTGCTCGTGCACCTTCCCGACGTCACCCTGTACGACAGCTTCGCGTCGTCCGAGGCGATGGGTCTCGGCGCATCGGTCACGCGGCGATCGGCGGCGTCGACGACGGCGACGTTCGCGATCGGTGATCGGGCGAACGTCCTCGCCGACGACGGCTCCTGGGTCGAACCGGGCAGCGGCGTTCCCGGACGCATCGCGGTTCGGGAACCCGTCCCGCTGGGGTACTTCAAGGACGAGAAGAAGTCGGCCGAGACGTTCGTCGACGTCGGCGGTGTCCGCTACGCCGTGCCCGGTGACTACGTGATGGTCGAACAGGACGGATCGCTGACACTGCTCGGACGCGGCTCGTCGTGCATCAACACCGGCGGTGAGAAGGTCTATCCCGAAGAGATCGAG
>CAXBAZ010000318.1:0-5321 GCA_963973395.1 uncultured Acidimicrobiaceae bacterium | reverse complement strand
ACATTCCCCGTGGACACCTCGAGGCCCAGATCGAAGGGCGTCTGATCGACAAGACCGCCCCCGTCGTCGTGTACTGCGCCGGAGGCGTCCGTTCGGCGTTCGCGGCGAAGACGATGCAGGAGTTGGGCTACGAACAGGTCGAGTCGATGGACGGTGGCTTCGGTCGCTGGAAGGACGAGGGCCGTGCCTGGAAGCAGCCCGCGTCGCTCACCCCCGAGCAGATGAACCGCTACAAGCGTCATCTGCTGCTGCCCGAGGTCGGTGTCGAGGGCCAGAAGAAGTTGCTCGACGCGAAGGTGCTCATGCTGGGCGCCGGCGGCCTCGGCTCACCGGCTGCGCTGTATCTCGCCGCCGCCGGCGTCGGCACGATCGGCATCGTCGACATGGACGACGTCGACGCGTCGAACCTGCAGCGTCAGATCCTCCACAACGTCGACCGCATCGGCGATCGCAAGGTCGATTCGGCGAAGAAGACGCTGACGATGCTCAACCCGGACGTCGACGTGGTCACCTACGACACCCGCCTCGACGCCTCGAACATCATGGAGATCATCGCCGGCTACGACGTGATCGTCGACGGCGCCGACAACTTCCCGTCGCGCTACCTGCTCAACGACGCGAGCGTGAAGTTGGGCATCCCGGTCGTGCACGGTTCGATCTTCCGGTTCGAGGGCATGGTCAGCGTGTTCCACCCGACCGAGGGGCCGACCTACCGCGACATGGTGCCCGAGCCGCCGCCCGCCGAGCTGGCCCCGTCGTGCGCCGAGGCGGGCGTGCTCGGCGTGCTGCCGGGGATCGTCGGGTCGATCCAGGCCTTGGAGACGATCAAGGTGATCCTCGGGCTGGGCGAGCCGTTGATCGGACGGATCCTCTCGGTCGACACGACCGAGATGGAGTTCCGGGTGTTCAACCTCCGCAAGGACCCGAACAACGAGGTCACCTACGAGAACCGCGACCGGATCGTCGTGCAGGAACTCGACGGACTCTGCGCCCCCGGCCTCGCACACGACTGAACGAACATCGGCCGTCGGCCGTGATCACCTGGCTCCTCGTGCGCGAGCGCTCGCCGCTACCGTTCGCACATGGACATCGAGGTCGTGCCGACGGGTCAGGCGTGTGGAGCGACGGTGCGTGGCGTCGATCTCACCCGGCCGTTGAGCGAATCGACCGTGGTCGAGGTGCGCGCCGCATGGCTCGAGCACCACGTCCTCGTGTTCCCCGAGCAGCCGATCGACGACGACGACCTCGAGCGGTTCACGCTCGCGTTCGGCGGGTTCGGCGACGACCCGTACATCGCACCGATCCCCGGCCGTGAGCACGTGATCGCCGTGCGTCGTTCCGCCGACGAGACGTCGCCCCTGTTCGCCGAGAACTGGCACAGCGACTGGAGCTTCCAGTCGCGGCCGCCGGCCCGCCGGTGGCCACACGCTGTTCGCGAACCAGCACGCCGCGCTCGAGGCGATGCCCGCCGAGATGCGTGCCAGGTACGAGGGCAAGGTCGCGATCCACTCGGCGCGCGGCGGGTACGCACCGTCGGGCTTCTACGGCGACCGCGAGTCCGAGGCCGACCGCAGCATGGACATCCGACCGGCCGAGTCGGCGATGGCGACGCAGTCGCATCCGCTGATACGGGCACATCCCGAGACGGGACGGCTCGGGTTCTTCAGCTGTCTCGGCTACATCATCGGACTCGACGGCGTGCCCGACGGCGAGGCTCGCGATCTGTTGACCGAGCTGTTCGAATGGCAGGGCCGCGACGAGTTCGTGTTCCGGCACGTGTGGGAGCCCGACATGCTGGTGATGTGGGACAACCGTTCGGTGCTCCACAAGGCGACGGGTGGGTACGACGGGCACGAACGGGTGCTCCACCGCACGACGATCGCTGCCGCCTGACCGGAGGGGGCCTGGCCCCCTCCGGATCATCACTGTCAGTCGAGGAACTCGGGCTCGCGGGCGACGAGTTCGTCCCACAGCGGTTGGAACTGGAACCAGCCGGCGATGTCGCTGCCCTGCGCCTTGAACCCGTCCTCGCAGTAGGCCTGGGGAATCTCGATCGGGTCGCCGGCCGCTTCGGCCAGGAGCTGCGACTGGCAGCAGCGTTCGAGGGCGATGAACCACCAGACGGCGGCATCGACGGAACCACCGGTGGTGATCAGCCCGTGGTTCTGGTGGATCAGCGCCTTGCGATGCCCGAGCGCTTCGGCCATCTTGCGGCCGACCTCGAGATCGAGCACGACGGCACCGCTGCCGTCGTTGCAGAGTGCGACGTCGTCGTGGAACATGGTCGCGTCCTGGGTGATCATCTTGAGCGGCTTGCCGAGCGTGGAGAACGTCTTGCCGTACATCGAGTGCGAATGGGCGGCGGCCATGATGTCGGGGCGGGCCTGATGGATCTGGCCGTGGATCGCGAACGCAGCCTGGTTCAGCGAACCCTCGCCCTCGACGATCTCGCCGCTGTGGTCGACACAGATCAGGTCGCTGACGGTCATCAACTTGAAGTTCTTGCCGAACGGGTTGACCCAGAAGCGATCGGGGAACTCGGGGTCGCGCACGGTGACGTGACCCGCCACGCCCTCGGCGAGATGGAGGCGGCCCATCGTGCGCAGGCCGGCGGCGAGACGCTGCTTGCGGTGCAGGCGCTCGGCGGCCACGTCGTCCTGCTTCGCCGCCTGCTGTTCGAGGTCGTGGAGTTGATCGTCGATCGTGTTCGCCATGCTGATGGGCTCCCGTCGGTGTGTCGTCGATCCCATCGTACCGTCGCCGGTCGGGCGGGGCGAGGTCACGCCGGGTCGGTGCGAACGACCGCCTCGACCCGGTCGATCCGGTCGCGCTCCTGGACGGAGACGCCGACGAGCACGAGTGCGATACCGACGAGATCGATGCCGGACGGCTGCTGACCCAGGCCGATCCACCCGACCAGCGCCGCGGTGACCGGGAGCAGCGCGAGCAGCAGCGAGAACCGGCGGACCGGAATGCGGCGCATCGTGAACTGGTCGATGCCGTAGCCGATGGCGTTGGAGAACACGCCCACGAGCAGGCACAGGCCGAGCAGGCGCGGATCGAGCCACACGTCACCGCTCCACGGCGCTCCGATCGGCGTCACGACCACGGCCCCGATCGCCAGGCCGAGCCCGAGGCCGGCGACGCCTCGGTCGACCTGGGCGACTCGGGCGCCGATGACGATGTAGGCGGCCCACATCGCCGACGCCGACAGGATGAACACCAGGCCGGTGAGGTTGTCGTCGATCTCGACGCCACCGAGCACCACCACGCCGACGAACGCGAACAGCAGGGCGACGGCGTTGCGTCCAGAGCGGGTCGAGAACGCCGCGACGGCGATCGGGCCGATGAACTCGATCGTCACGCCCTTCCCGAGATCGATGCGCTCGATGCCGAGGTAGAAGAACACGTTCATCAGCGCGGTCGCGATCCCGAAGACCGCGACCCCGAGCAGTTGGCGTCGGGTCCAGCCGGATCGCCAGCCGCGCGACACGGCGAGGACTGCGAGAGCCGCACCGATCACCCGCAGCCAGGCGACGGTCTGCGGTTCGACTTCGTCGAACAGCGTGACGGCGATCGCGGCGCCGACGTACTGCGCGATCGCCGAGACCAGGAACAGGGCCTCGGGTGGAGTGCCGGCGAGTCGACGCTGGAAGGCGCGGCCGTCGGTCACCGGCGGATTCTGCCCGGTCAGACGAGCCACGCCTCGCGACTGACCGCTCGGCCGAGTTCCGGACGATCGACCGCGAACGGCGCGAGATCGGTCGACGGTGCCGATCCGGTGGCGATCGCGGCGAGTCGGCGTCCGAACCACGATGCGAACTTGAAGCCGTGCGCCGCGCCCAGGCCGACGCAGACGTTCGGGTGGTCGGGCAGCCGGTCGACGACGAAGTCGCGGTCGGCGGTCAATGTGTACAGACAGGTGGTGGTCCGCGGTGAGCCGAACCGATCGCCGACGAGGTCGCCGAGGAAGCCGCCCAATCGTCGCTCCATCGACCCGTCGGCGTCGAACGTGCGTGTGTCGGGATCGACCTCGTCGCCGCCGCAGTCCTCCGACGCCTTCAGATGGTCGGCGAGGTCGCCGGGACCGTAGGTCGGGAAGCCGTAGAAGCTGGGGTCGTGCATCCAGATCCACACGGGGAAGCGACCGGGCCGGAGGTCGTCGAGGTCGGCGGTGGGGAAGTAGCTCACCTGCTCACGCGTGACCGCCATGCTGACCCGATGACCGAGAGGAGCGAGCAGGCGGTTCGTCCAGGCGTCGGCACACACGACCACGGCACCACAACGGATCGTGCCGTCGGCGGTGACCACGTCGACCTCACCGTCGATCGGGCGGATCGCCTGCACCGGAGTGTGGGCCCGGAGGCGGGCGCCGTGTTCGACGGCCAGTCGCTGGAGGGTCGCCGTGGCCGGGCCGGCAGGAACGATGCCCGTCTCGTCGGACACGATGCCCATCACGTCGTCGGTCACGACGGAGCCGCGGGCGAACGCCGGCCAGCGCCGCCGGATCTCGGCGCCGTCGACCCACTCGTACGGCACGTCGTTCGCGGCGAGGCTGTTCCGGTACGGAGTGGGATCGATGGCGGCACCAGGCGGGAACAGGTCGACGCCGCCCGTGCGGGTGATGATCGTCGTGTCGGCGTCGCGCTCGACGGCGCTCCATGCGTCGTACGCCTCGGCGGTGAGCTCGACGTAGCCGGGGGTGTGGTACGAGCGGCGGATGATCCGCGAGTGATCGTGCGAAGCGCCTCGCACGTGACCGAGTTCGAACTGCTCGAGCCCGACCACGTGCACGCCCTCCCGGGCGAGCCAGTACGCGGTGGCCGAACCGAGGCCTCCCAGGCCGATGACCACGACCTCGGGTGTCGTGTCCGGTGTCGTCACGGCTGCCCGCCCATCGCGGCGGCGTACCAGCGGCTGATGTCGGCGGTGTCGTCCTCCATGGGTGCGAACCACCCTCCGTTCCACGCCCGCGATGTCATGCCCCGCTGGACGCTCTCGCAGATCGCCCAATCCTCCCGGTTGACCGGATCCCACAGGTCGCCCGCGTCGGTGGGGTCGAACGTCGGTGACTCGATCGCATCGGGGTGGAAGAGCAGGTCGCACACGACGGTGGTCGCCGCCGGCCCGTGCGGTTCGAGCCGGAACGCCGCCACGTGCTCTGCGGCCAGGCTCAGCAGCAGGTTCGGGTAGACCAGCTCACCCTTGTGGCGGATGCGTTCGTGCTCGTCGAGATCGGGGAAGGGCTCCCGCTCGGACGTGCCGGTCGTCGTGAACGTCCAGGCGCCGTCGCGATGGGGGACGCCGTCGACCCACTCGAG
>CAXBAZ010000317.1:0-5334 GCA_963973395.1 uncultured Acidimicrobiaceae bacterium | reverse complement strand
ACGGGGTGGCGGGGACGGGGTGGCGGGGGCGTTCGCCGTGACCGCTGTGTCAGCGCACCGCCACCGCGGCGGCGCGGTGGGCGCGCTCGGCGATCTGGTCGACGATCTCGTCGGTGTGGGCCGCGCCCACGAAGATCGCCTCGTAGGCGCCGGGTGCCATCGCGACCCCTTCGGCCAGCATCGCCCGGAAGAACCGGGCGAACGCCGTCTCGTCGGTCTGCTTCGCCCCGTCGAAGTCGGTCGGCTGATCGATCTCACCGCACACCATGCCGACCAGCGTGCCGACGACCGGGAACCGGGCCGCGAAGCCCGCTGCCGAGCACGCCTCGTGCATCCCCTCGGCGAACTGTCGGGCGCGGGCCGCGAGCTCGAGATAGAGATCGCCGTCGAGCAGGTCGAGCGCAGCCAGGCCGGCCGCGGTGGCGATCGGATTGCCCGACAGCGTGCCGGCGTGGAACACCTTGCCGAGCGGCGTGAGCGTCTCCATGATGTCGCGCCGGCCGCCGACGGCGCCGATCGGCAGCCCGCCGCCGATCACCTTGCCGAACGTGGTCAGGTCGGGCCGGACCTCGTACGTCTCCTGGGCACCGCCGAGGCCGAGTCGGAAGCCGGTGATGACCTCGTCGAAGACGAGCACGGCGCCGACGCGGTCGCACTCGGCGCGCAACCCGTCGAGGAAACCGGGCACCGGCGCGACCACGCCCATGTTCGCGGCGACGGGTTCGACGATCACGCAGGCCACGGTCTCGTCGAGCGTCGGCACGACGTTGTACGGCACCACCATCGTCTCGGCGACCGCCCCGTCGGGTACTCCGGCGGTGCCGGGCAGCCCCAGCGTGGCGACGCCGCTTCCACCCGCCGCGAGCAGCGCATCGGTCGCGCCGTGGAAGTTGCCGTGGAAGATCACGACCCGGTCTCGGCCGGTGTACCCGCGGGCGAGTCGGACCGCGGTCGACGTGGCCTCGGTGCCGGAGTTCATGAACCGCACCTGCTCGCACGACCCGACCCGTTCGGTGATCGCCTCGGCGAGCTTCATCTCCCGCGGGGTCGGCGCACCGTACGACGTGCCGCCGATGGCCGCCTCGGTCACCGCCGCGGTGATCGCCGGGTGGGCGTGGCCGAGGATGACGGCGCCGTAGCTCTGCACCAGGTCGATGTACTCGGTGCCCTCGACGTCCCAGACGTGGGCGCCCTGTGCCCGGGCCACCACGTACGGACGGCCGCCGACCGACGAGAACGCTCGGATCGACGAGTTGACACCGCCAGGGATCACGGCGGTCGACCGCTCGAAGAACTCGTCGTTGGACGGGATGCCGGCGCCGACACACACCGTCGGGGAGCAGCCGGCGACGATGCATCGCTTCGGGTCGCACACGGGGATCATGCGGTCGCCTTTCCGTTCGCACGTTCGGCGAACCATCTGGTGAAGTAGGTGAGGATGATGTCGGCGCCGGCCCGCTTGACCGCCGTGAGCTGTTCGAGTGCGACGATGTCGTGGTCGATCCATCCGTTGGCGGCGGCGGCCTTGATCATCGAGTACTCGCCGCTGACGTGATATGCCGCGAGCGGGACGTCGACCTGGCCCCGGATCTCGTGGATCACGTCGAGATACGACAGCGCCGGCTTCACCATCACCATGTCGGCACCCTGGGCGAGGTCGGCGCGGACCTCGATCAACGCCTCCCGGGCGTTGCGGAAGTCCTGCTGGTAGCCCTTGCGGTCACCACCGTCGGCGATCGTCACGTCGACCGCATCGCGGAACGGTCCGTACAACCCGCTCGCATACTTGGCCGCGTAGGCGAGGATCGCCACGTCGGTGAAGCCTTGGTCGTCGAGCGCCGCCCGGATCACCCCGACCTGGCCGTCCATCATGCCGCTCGGTGCCACGACCTGGGCGCCGGCCGTGGCCTGGGCGACCGCCGCCGCGGCGTACAGCTCGAGTGTCGCATCGTTGTCGACGGCGCCGTCGTCGCCGACGATGCCACAGTGGCCGTGATCGGTGTACTCGTCGACGCACAGGTCGGCGATCAGCACCACGGCGTCGCCGACCTCGGATCGGAGATCGGCGAGCGCGAGCTGCACGATGCCGTCCGGATCGAAGGCGCCGGAACCGGTCGCGTCCTTGGTGGCGGGAATCCCGAACAACATCACGGCCCTCACGCCGAGTTCGGCGAGCTCGGCGACCTCCCGGCGCAGGCTGTCGCGGGTGTCCTGGAACACGCCGGGCAGCGAACCGATCTCGATCCGCTCGGCGATGCCCTCGCGGACGAACAGCGGTGCGATCAGATCGGTGACCGCGAGGTTCGTCTCCGCGACCAGGTCGCGCATCGCCGGCGTCGTGCGCAGGCGCCGCGGACGGTGCTGGGGGAAGTCGGCGCTGGTACTGGCCATGCCTCGCATGGTACGCACCGCGCCCTCGCGCGCACACCTGCCTGCCCAGCCGATGCCCCGCCGGGGACAGGCCCGGGCGGTAGCGTCGCAGGCGTGTCGGTACAGGTGTGGTTCGCGCAGGACGAGATCTCGGTGCGACCGGGCGAGTCCACGTCGCTGTCACTCGCCGTCGAGAACGTCGGCGACCACACCGAGTCGTACACCGTGATCCCGGCCGGGCTGGCCGCCGCCTGGACCACCGTCACCCGCCCGAACATCACACTGTTCGGCGGGTCGCGCGATGTGGTCGAGGTCGTCGTCCGCCCGCCCGCCATCCACACCACGTCCGCAGGACCCACCGCGGTGGCCGTTCGGGTCATCCCCCAGGGCGACCCTGACGAGGCGGTGATCGCGGAGACGATCGCCACGATCACGGCGTTCGACGACCGCCGGATCACGGCGCTGCAACCGCTCCAGCGGGGCCGCCGGAGGGCCACGTTCGAGTTCATGGTCGAGAACCACGGCAACAACCTCGCGAGCTGCCGTCTCCACCTCGTCGACGCCAGCGACCGTGTCGACGGCGCCTTCGACCCTCCGGCCGTCGGCGTGGCGCCCGGGTCGGCGAGTCTCGTCCGGCTCAAGCTCACGGCGCAGCGCGGGTTCTTCCGACGATCCGAGCGGCAGCTCGACTTCGAGATCGAGGCGACCGAGCAGGATCACGCTCCGGCGACGGGTCGCGCGACGCTCATCCAACCCCCGACGATCCCGGCGGGCACGCTGGTCCGGGTGCTCGGTGCCCTCGCCCTCGTCGTGGCCGCGATCGCACTGTGGTCCGGGGTCGTGCGCCCGGCGATCGACGACGCGGCCGCCGGCGCCGTCGACGACCGCATCGACGAGATCGGCGCGGCCCCGTCGACCACGCTCGCGAACACACCGACCACGCCGCCCGAGGCCGACCCCGAACCACAGGTCGTCGCCGCGGCCGACACCGGTGAACCGGTCTCGTACCGCATCGCCGTCGACGTCGGCATCAACCAGGACCGCAGCGAGTCGATCGCGGTGGCGCCCGACTCGCGGTTCCTGCTGAGCGACGTCGTGTTCCAGAACACCAACGGCGACATCGGCACCGCCCAGCTGCTGCGCAACGGCGACGTGCTCTACGAGATCGACCTGGGTGCGATGAGCTCGGCGAACGAGTTCCAGCCCCGTGTCACGCCGATCCCGTTCGGCCCGAACGACAACGTCGTGCTCGCGGTCGAGTGCCTCGCCGCCGGTCAGACGTCGGGCACGGGGTGCGAGATCGCCGTGTTGCTCGGCGGACGGCTCGTACCGTTCGACGGGTGATCAGAGTCCGTACCCGGGGACGGCCGGGTTGAGACGCGACAACCTGCCGAGCACGTCGACCGTCACGTTCGCGACCGCGCCGTCGTCGGCGGTCGCGACGAGACGCCGCTCGCCGATCCGCAGTCGGGCAGGCAGCGTCACGACCGCGAGGAAGCCGCCGTCGCCGTTCGTACGTACCGTCGCGAACGGCGGGCTGCCGTCGTCGAACCCGATCGCGACCGCGCTGTCGGGTGGGAAGCCGGAGCCACCGAGGCCGAGGGGCCGGCCGGCTCGGGCGGGCTCGTCGGTGGTCTGGGCCGTCGTCTCGAACGTCGGGCTGTACCGGGCGAAGCCTCCGAGCACGGCCGAGGTGTACTGCCCGGTCGGTGCCGAGACGAGGAGCAGCGCACTCCGGTACCCGACACCGCGCGGGCGGAACTCCACCTCGATCGTGCAGCTCGCGTCGGGGTTCAGGGCGCGGTCGGTGCAGCTCTGTTCGAGCACGGCGAAGTCGCCGGGGTGGGAGCCGCCGAGCCGGATGCTCGCGATCGACGTCGGGGCGAAGCCGATGTTGTCGATGTCGACCGCGACCCGGCCGCCGACCTCGCCGACGATGGTCGTGTCGAGGTCGACCCCGCCGGGGTCGGCGAGCAGTGTCGGTTCTCCCGCCGAACCGCTCACGGTGGCCGACACCGATGGTGCGTTCGGGCCGTCGCCGCTGACCGTGAGCGTGCCCTCGTAGCCGCTGGCGGCGGTCGGGTTGAACGTCAGGTTCACCGAGCACGACGTACCGGCCGCGACCAGCACACCGCGGATGCAGGTGCCGCCCGTGATCTTGAAGTTGGACGACACGACCACGTTCGTCGGTTCGAACGCCGCGGGGCCGGAGTTCAGCACCCTGGCGTAGAGCTCGGTGCTCTCGAAGCCGACCAGCACGGTGCCGAAGTCGAGCGAGGCGAGCGACAGCTGCGGCGTGGCCGACACCGCGACGATGTGGCGCGTACCGCCCTGGGTCACCCGGCGCATCCCGTCGATGTTGGCGCCGGCCATCGTCTCGAACACGATCGTCTCGCCGGTCTTCGAGAGCGCGGGACGGCCGTGCGCACCCGGCACGTCGGTGGCGTCGGCGCCGTCCAGCACCCGGCGGAGCTGTCCGAGCTCGAACTCGGCCACGATCAGGTCGCCGTCGGCCTCCCCGCCGCCGCCGGCCCGCCGGCTCGGCAGCAGGTTGGTGGCGTCGCTGACGAACGCGATCTGGCTCGCGTCGGCGTTGACCGCCGGCGCCCACGACGACGCGTTGCCGGCGCGGGGGACACCGATGTCGACGACCCCGGCGTCGACCGCCGACACGAGCGCGAGCGGATCACCTCGGGGGGGGTTCGTCGAAGATGCCGTTGCCGTCGGTGTCACGGTCGAAGCGATAGACCTGGCTCGCACAATCGGGGATGCAGGTCGGGAGCGCAGCCGACACGAGCGTTCGGTCGCGCGACACGAACACGATCGCCCGGCCGTCCTCCGACATCGCCGGCGAGTCGGCGCCGGCGGTACTGGCGACACCGCCGCGACCGGACACGAGGTGGACGGCTCGACGCTGGTCGTCGGCCAGCCGGTCCCACACATACACCTGAGATGTCGCCTGCC
>CAXBAZ010000316.1:0-5343 GCA_963973395.1 uncultured Acidimicrobiaceae bacterium | reverse complement strand
TCCCGCCCGCATGTCGAAGCACCCTCACACGCCCCGGGTGGTCCCGCGCGCATGTCTCTGCGATGTCGCCCGACGAGTCTGACGAGCCGTCGTCGACCAGGAGCAACTCCCAGGCCCGGGTCGACTGTGCCTGGATAGTCTCGATGGCGCCATCCAAGAAACGTTCCTCGTTGAGGAACGGCAGGATCACCGACACGAGCGGGACGTCAGCGTCGGATTCGTCAAGATCGGCGGCATCGGTGTCCGGAACCAGACGTCCCGTGGCTCCGACCGTGTACCCACGGCGGCGGCGGCGCTGAATCGCGCTCGACAACCGTGGAGCGAGGGTGGCGGCCGCCGCCAAGCCTCGCAGCCGCAGGGGGTGCCCGCGATCACGCATGACCAGCGCTGCTGACGCCCGAACCCCGGCATCGGTGACCAGGCTCACCGACATCGCAGTGCGGGCGACGAGCCGTCGCTGATCTTCCAGACTTCGGTTGAGCACGATTTTCTCGTGCGTCGTGAGCGACGGGTGACCTTCGGCTGAACTCAGCGACGCGAGACCCCCGTACGCCATCGCCAACCTATTCGCGCTGAGCGACTGCCCATGGAGCCCGTACACCGACAGGCGTTCGTCGACATATCCGACGCGCCCGCCATCGAGAATGAGTCGAATCCACATCTGCCAGTCGGTCGTGTACCTGATGGTCTCGTCGAATCCCCCCAGCGCGAGAAGCCGGTCTCGTTTGACGACGACATGACCGAACACGAAGTTGCGGCGCAGTATCTCCCGCCGCTGATCGACGCTCTCGAACGGCCACTGCGGTCCGTAGCACGTGCCGACGAGTTGTCCACCGATCTCGAGAAATCCGTTGGCCGTGACGACGTCGACGCCGGGATCTTTCCGAAGCGCGGTCTGGATTGCGGCCAACCGGCCGGGCAAGAAGCGATCGTCGGCATCGAGGAAGGCAACCCACTCGGTCGAGGCCGATCGAAGCCCGGCATTGCGAGCAGACGCCTCACCGCCGTTTGCCTGTTCGACGACGCTCACACCGCTCATGCCGAGCGCAATCTGTCGAGTTCGGTCGGTCGAGCCGTCGTCGACGACGATGACCTCGTGTGGTCTCGGCTGCTGGGCGAGCACCGACCGGATCGCGCGTGCAAGCGTCCGCTCGGCCTGGAAGGCGGGGATCACCACTGAGATGGACGCTGAGTGAGTCATGACCTGGGAGTTTGCGCGTGTCGTACGGCGGCGAACGCGTGGGGGAGCAACTCGGCAGCAGCCTAGGCGACGAGCACAGCCTCGGTAACCTGTACCGCGGTATGACACCGCTGCTGACCATTGCGATCCCAAGTTACGATCGGAGTGCTCAGTTGCGAGACTTGCTGCGGTCGATCGCGGTCGCGGCAGCGGCTCGAGCGAAAAGCCAACCTCCGGTCTCGGCTCCATCCGAGGTCGTCGAGGTCGTCGTCGTTCTGGACGGCTCGACCGACGGTTCAGCGAAAATGCTCGACGAACTCGCTGCGACGTTCCCTGTCTCGCTGCGACACGTTTGGCAACCCAATCGCGGACTGTCTGCCGCCCGCAATGCCGCGATCGACATGGCGACCGGTCTCGTGACGTGGCTCGTCGACGACGACATGACGATCACACAGACTGCGTTCGACCGGCACCTTCGCCACGACCGGTCCGAGTCGCCGATTCTGATGGGCCCGTGCGCCGTTGCCGATGTGACCCGCGACAGTGAGGGCATGGCGTCGTTCTACGATGCCCGACACGCCCGTCTGCGAGCGACCGGCATCGTGGAGAGGGCCGCTGACTGCTCGTTCGCGAACACTTCGGCACCGACGTCTTTGCTTCGTGCGAACCGCTTCGACGAGCGTTTCGTCGGCTACGGGATGGAGGACTACGACCTGGCCGAGCGCTTGCTCGGCGACGGGATACGAGTTGCCTTCGACGGCGACGCACTGGCACACCATCACGTCGAGGTCACCCGCAAAGCCCGTCTGCACAAGCTGCGCCAAGAGGGTGCCAACCGGAGTCGATTCGTGCACAAGCACCCACATCAGCGAGATCTGGTCTTCCCGTCGCAGCCCGCTCGGTGGGAACGGGGCGTGCGGGAGTTCTCTCGACGCGGCATGACCCGCCCGCTCTGGGCGGCCGCTCGAGTGATCGACGCCGCATCGGCCGTCGTCCCGCTGGGTGGCCACCGGTCGCGGGTGAACTACTGGGCCGAGACGTGCGCCGTTTACAGCGGGATCCGGTCCGAAAGAACGTCCGATCCTGAGATCACGGTGGTGATTCCCGCGCGAAACGCAGCGAGCACGCTGCCCGCCGTCATCGCGAACCTCTCGCGCCAGACCTCTGACGCATGGCGAGCCGTCGTGATCGACGACTGCTCGACGGACGACACCTCGGGCATCGCTCGACGATGGGCGGCTGAGGACTCGCGGGTGCTGTTCCTGAGCAGCGGCTCACCTGCCGATCGTGGTGCCGGGGTCAGCGCCGCCCGCAACGAGGGAATCGCCGCAGCGACCACGGATTGGCTCCTGTTCCTCGATGCCGACGACCGCATCGCCGACAACTACATCGAGCGGATCGTCGGGGTGCTCGAACGCGCCGCCGCCGACGTCGACGGCGTCACATGCTCGTGGGCGTACGAGACCCCCGACCACAGAACCGAGCGATGGAACGACCGTCGGCTCGTCGACGGGATGGACATTTTCGAGATCGCGGCGCGCTCGTGCCCGTTCGCCATCCATGCCTGTGTCATCAGGCGCGAACTGGTCCAAGAGGTGGGGGGTTTCGACCCGACGCTGGCTGTCGGCGAAGACTGGGATCTCTGGCAACGTCTGGCGCGTCAAGGGCTCCGGCTTGAGTCGATCGATGAGACGCTCGCCTTCTACCTGCTGCATCCGGCCTCGGCGATGCACAACGATCCGTTCGGCGTGTTGCACCAGTCGCTCAAGGTGTTCCGACGTGGCCACTCGAACGACCTTCGCGTCCCTCGACCCAGAGCGCCGTATGTGAACGGGCTGGAACTGGAACCCGGGATCGACGTGGTGGCCGAGACCGTTGCCTGGATGCTGGCACTGGCGGTGTCGGACAACGTCGACCTCTCTGAAGTGCTTCGGCCCCGCCAGGTGACCGTTGCGTTCGAGCTCGATCCAGCTGTGATCGCGGGAACCCTGTTCGAGTCGGTTCCGTTCGCCCGATGTCGTCTCGTCAGCGACTGGCCCGAGATCTGGGAGTCGATCGAGGGGCCGCTCGTCGAAGCTCTCGATCGGTTCGGCGAGTGGTCGGGCCACCCCGCCGTCACGGACCCGGTCATGCGACAGCTCGAGTGGATCGTCCTCAACCACGTGCAGGTCGCCGAGCCGACACGTCTCGGGCGGTCGTTGGGTATGCGGGTCGACGTGGCCAGCGGCGTGAAGCCGTTCCAGCCGGCCGACGGCGCGGATCGCCTGGTCGCCTCGGTGTTCGCAGACGGAGCGGCCGTGGGAATGATCGACGTACCGATCACCGCCGGTCGGCTCGAGCCGACCGAGATCGAAGCAAGCATCCGGGAGGAGCTCGGGCCACGTCTCGTACGTGTGTCCCTGCGCCGTCCTCGGCTGCTCGCGCGAGCGCTCGCCGGCATGGACGCCAGCCATCTGATCGAAGCGTCGGTGAGATTCGTTCTCGACTTCCCCGGTCGCGATCGAGCGGCGATGTCCGAGGTGGTCAACTCGTTCGGGAGGTGGTTCGCCAGGGACGTGTTCGCCCGCGGGCTCCTTCCTGCGAAAGAACCGAATCGGCCCGAGCCCGTCACCCAGTCCTCCGACCGCCCGTGCGTCGATGCCGGCGCGTCGCCAGGCGACAGCTTCGGCCAGGACTACTTCGAAACCGTCTTCGAGGTCGACGACCCGTGGTCGTACACCACGCCGTACGAGCAGACGAAGTACGAGCAGACCCTGAGCCTGCTCGACGGCATCGTCGTCGAGCAGGCGTTGGAACTGGCGTGCGCTGAAGGACACTTCACCCAGATGCTCGCGCCTCGTGTCGGCGCATTGATCGCAACCGACATCGCTCCGACGGCATTGCAGCGAGCGGCGGATCGCAATGCCGGGCTGACGAACGTCGACTTTCGTCGACTGGATCTTCGCGAGGACGAGCTCCCAGCCGACCTCGATCTGATCGTCTGCTCCGAGGTCTTGTACTTCTTACGGGACGAGGCCGCGCTCATCGAACTCGGCGGCCGGTTCGCCGATGCGCTCCAGGCTGGTGGCCACCTCCTCACCGCGCACGCCAACCTCATCGGGGACGAACCTTCGTCGTCCGGGTTCTTGTGGCATCATCCGTTCGGCGGGAAGCGAATCGGTGAAGTGCTGGCATCGGTGCCGGGCCTCGAACTTCGTCGCGAAGTCGTCACCGAGTTGTACCGCATCCAGCTCTTCCAGCGGTCGTCGGGAGCGATGCATGAGCACGTCGACGCGGTGGTCGAGCATCGCGATCACGCCTCGGATCTGGACCAGGACCTGAAGCGGATGGTCGTGTGGGGAGGAATCACGATCACGCCGATGCACGCGATCGAGACCGAGCTGACGCCCCGCCTCCCGATCCTGATGTACCACCGCATATCGCCGACCGGGGCCGACCGCCTCTCGCGATATCGCATGCACCCGGATGAACTGGAGGCACAGCTCGCCGAACTTCGACGACAGGGGTACTACGGCATCACCCTGGAGCGCTGGCAGCACGCCATCGCGGAGCACCGCGCTCTGCCGGGCCGAGCCGTGATGTTGACCTTCGACGACGGCTACACCGACTTCGTCGAGCATGCGTGGCCATTGCTGGATGCGTACGGCTTCCCGGCCACGGTGTTCATCGTGACCGACGAGGTCGGTGGTTCCGCGGGCTGGGACGAACGCTTTGGCGATCCTGCTTCGCTGATGTCGTGGGACGAGATCGAGTTCCTGCAGCGCAGCGGCATCGCCTTCGGCTCGCACACTCGCGTGCACGATGCCCTCACCGACCTTCCGGCCGTCCAAGCCGTCGACAACGAACGTCGCGCGCGATCAGAGCTCCGACGCCGACTCGGTCATGAGGTCACTGCGCTCGCCTATCCCTATGGCGCCCACGATGCGTCTGTGCGGCGCAGCATGCGCAGCGTGGGGTACACGCTCGGCCTGACGTCCGAACCCGGGTTCAGCACCGTGTGGGACGATCCGATGAGGATTCCACGACTCGAGATGGCGGGTGGGCAGGACCTGGACGAGTTCCGTGCCCGATTGGCGGGGCCGTCGCCGCACAACCCGATCCGCCGAGGCCCCGACGAGCGGCTCGTGTGGCGCGACTACGGAGCCAAACTCCCGAGGAGCGCC
>CAXBAZ010000315.1:0-5365 GCA_963973395.1 uncultured Acidimicrobiaceae bacterium | reverse complement strand
ACGGAGGCTCGCCCGATCAGATGGCCGGGCTGACGGTGCCGGCCGTCGTCACCGAGTGCACCGGCACGGACGACGGCTGGATCAGCACGTTCGGTTGGGACGGGCGCGTGCTCGTCGCCGAGTCGGTCCGGGCGGGGGCGACGGGGCTCCTCATGTGGAATCTCGCGATGGCGCCCGACACCACGGCGCTGCCGGGCGGCTGTGGGCCGTGTCGCGGCCTGTTGACCGTCGATCCGGCCACGGGCGCGATCGAGCGCGGCCCGGAATTCTTCACGCTCGCACATCTCGCGCGTGCCGCCGATCCCGGTGCCACCGTCGTGGAGACGAACCGTGTCGACCGTCTCCCTACGGTGGCGTTCGTCAATCCGGACGGCAGTCTGGGCGTGTTCGGCCACAACGACACCGGCCGGGTACAGACCGTCCGGATCGAGACGTCCACGGGCGACCGCACGACGTTCACGATCGGCCCGTGGGAGATGTTCTCGATTCGACGCTGACCGATCGGCCGCGTCGCCAGGCATCCGACGCGGGACTCGGTGCGGGCGGAGATGGTTTCTGTACCATGGTCGTTTCCACGACGACAAGGACGCGCCTCATGGACGAGATGGACGAAACAGAAGACCTGCAGCTCAACGACGTCGACGGGGTGATCCAGGTCGTCGGCGAGATCGACGCATCCACCGCTGGTCAGTTGTCCGAGGCGATCGAAGAACGCGAAGGAGACGTCGTCATCGACGTCGCAGGCGTGTCGTTCATCGACTCCAGCGGCATCCGGGCGCTCATCGCCTCGCAGCAGGCCGTCGAGGCACGATCGTCCACGCTGACCATCCGCAATCCGTCACCTGCGGTGCTCCGGCTGTTCCAGCTCAGCAGCCTGGAAGAGTTCTTCAACCTGGCGTGAGCCGCGCTCCGGCACGTCGGCGGCACGGCGCCCGCGGAGCGGGTCAGCAGCGGAGGCGGATGCGCACGAACGACGTGTCGTCGTGGTTCGTCGACGTCGTGACTTCGTCGACCAGGTCGGCGACCGGCCGGTTCGGTGACCTGACCACGGCATCGAACACCCTCGCCAGCCCGCTGTCGATGATCTCGCCGGCCCGCTCGACCACCCCGTCGGTGTAGATCACCAGCGTCGCCGGACCGGTCAGCTGCACCGTCGCCGACGGTCGTGCGCGAGGGAACGGCAGGCCGATCGGCGTCGACCGCCCCTCGTACAGCCAGCGCCAGCTGCCGTCGGCTGCACCGAGCATGGCCGGCGGGTGACCGGCGGTCGAGTACTTGAGCTCGCGACGCTGAGGATCGAAGATCGCGAAGAATGCGGTGGCGTAGGGGCGGTCGATGGTCGAGCGCGCGAACACGTCGAGCGCGTCCGCGATCTCGCCGGGCTCGCTGGCGAACATCGCCAGCGCCGACGCCGCGAACCGGAGCTTGCCCATCGTGATCAGCGCCTCTTCGCCGTGCCCGGCGACGTCGCCGATCATGATCGCCACGCGCCCGTCCGGCAGCGGCACGACGTCGTACCAGTCGCCACCCACCTTCAGTTCGTCGTTCGCCGACTGCGAGATGCCCTCGGCGTCGACGTGCTCCGATCGGATCAACGGGTCGGGCGCCAGCGCCTCGCGCAGCACCTCGGTCGCGCGGAGACGCGAGCCGGCGAGCGCCGAGGCCGATTGCCGTTCGGACGACTCGGCGGCGACGAGCAGTCCCGATGCCGCCATCGCCCACAGCTGCAGCTGGACGAGCAGGATGCCGCGCGAACCTTCCATGCCGGCGACGAGAGCGTTCTGAGGAATCCAGGAGGTCACTGCGATGGCGACGACGAGCACGCTGGTCACGGCGGCCGCCAGGCTTCCGAGGCGGGCGCTGATCACCACCAGCGGCACCACGGTCAGGAAGCCGATCGGCATGTCGGTGCTCCAGTGGAGGAAGAATCCGAATGCGGCGGTGCCACCGATCAGCACGACCGATTCGATCGTGTTGACCGAGCCGCGCTCGACCGTGAGCACCGTCATGATCAGGCCGCCGACCACGAGGACACCGAGGCTGTCGCCCAACACCCACGACCACCAGACGCTCCGGAAAGCGCCGCCGTCCATGGCCACCGTGAATGCGCCGAACGCGCTGCCGATCGCCGGGCCGACGACGACCGCGCCGGCGAAGAATCCGACGAGGTCCCATCGCCGACGCAGGTCGAGGCGACGCCGTTGGCCACGTGTGGCGACCAGGGCCCCGACCACGGGTTCGATCGTGTTCGCCGTGGCGAATCCCAGGACCGACAACACCGTGTAGCCGCCGGTCTCCATGTCGACGTAGACCTCGGCGATGAATGCCGCCGCGAGCACGAACGGCCACTGCCGCCGATCGCTGAGCAGGAGCGCCGCGGAGGTGATGCCGGCCGGCACGAAGAAGATCGCGCCGAGGTCGGAGATGTCGAGCAGGTAGTGCGCGAAGTACGCACCGGCCACGTATCCGATCAGCACGACACAGAACAGGAGCGCGTCGCGCGACCACCGACGCACGTCGACGCGGTGGAGCAGTGCAGGTTCTGTCGTCTGGGGCGCGCCGACGGCCCGAGTCAGATGAGTGGTCACGATGCTGTTGCTTCGGCCGATCGCGAGGCACCCTTGACGAACACAGCAGTTATAACAGTTAAGTTCGGGTGGGTCGGCCCGACCGGCCCTCACTTCGGGGGTGCGGACCCCGATTTCGTGTGCCGGGCGGCGCCGTCGGGCTCAGTCGATCGGGGTCGCCGGGTACTTCGCCCTGGCCAACCAACCCTGGTACGAGTCGACGCTCCGGCCCTCGAGGGCACGGAGTTGATCGATGCGTTCGACACCGACGGCGACTACGAAGATCCCGTCGTGGCGACACCGCGCGAAGAAGTTGCGCGACGACGCGGTGTCGGCCTGGACATCCGCGAGTTGGGCGGTCAGGACCGGGTCGAGCTTGATGACGTCGGGCTCGAGGCTGGCGATCGATCGCAGCGAGGCCGGACCGATGTCCCCGACGTGGATGGCGAGGCGGGCGCCGGTCGCACGCAGCTTCTCGATCGCCATCCGGAGACGACCGAGGCTCGGGAGTGTGGTCTGTCCAGTGAGTTCGATCACCACACGGTCGTCGTCAACATCGCTCAGCCGATCGAGGAAGCGCGGATCGACGAGTGCCTCGGCCGAAGCGTTCACCCCGACGAAGCCGGTCGTCTCGGCGCGGTACCGATCGAGGACGGCGTCGAGCATCGACAGTTCGAGGTCGATGCCGAATCCCATGGCGTGCGCGATCCGGAACCACGCCGAGGTCGACAGCTGCCCCGGAAAGTTCGCGAGCGCTTCGCAGCCGACGATGGCACCCGTCTGCAGGTGCACGATGGGATCGAAATCGACGTTCCGATTGGCGTGCTGCATCAACGACATCAGGTCGTCGTGGTAGCGGTCGAACTCCGCACCCACGAACTGATCGACGCCGGGCACCGACGCCGATTCGAGCGCGTCGAATGCCTCGGCCGCCGCGATCTGCTCGGCCAGGAGGTTCGTGGTGTCGTGCATGGTCGTCCGCCTCGATTCATTCGTAGTCACCCACCGTGCGATGGGCGATCGTGTTGTTCCCGCTGCCGTGACCGGGCAAACGAACATCCTCACTTCTTGAGGTTTCCTGAACGTTCCGACGGTCGAGGGCTGTGTACACGGTGCAGGGCACCGTGCGGGTGCTCGGTCGCACGGCGGTCAAGCCGACGACGGCAGGGGGATCTCGAGCCGGATCGTGCTGGCCACCCCGGTGTGGAACACCGTGCGGGCGCGAGCGATCTGATCGACGACGAACAACCCACGTCCCGAGACGCTGTCGTCGCCCGGCAGCGCGGCGTCGGTGGGGATCGGCGTCGGGACCGACGAGCAGTGCTCGATCGTCGCGACGACATCGTCGTCGACGATCTGGAGCGACACGTCGACGGTTTCGGCCGCGCTGTGCACGAACGCGTTGGTGACGATCTCGACCGTGGCCAGTTGCACATCGGCGACGAACATCGGACCATCGACGCCGAGGTCCGCCAGCCATTCGGCGAGCCGACGACGCATCGCCCGCAGTCCTGCCACCGAACCGACCGTGGTGGTGTGGCGCCCGCTCATCCCCGTCTCCAGGTCCGCAGGGCGCGACAGCACATCGGAGTCCTCGTCGCGGTAGAACGCGATCGGTTGCCGTGTCTCCATCGACTCGATCGACCAACTGTCCATGTCAACGATTCACTTCCCGGCTCCAGACTGGCGTGAGGTGCCACAACGTCGGGCTTGGTCACCCGTGCTCCACGAGCATCCATCGGCAGACCTCCCGGAGAACTTGACCGCGATCCGCGCGAGTCGTCGCCGAGCGACTGCACGGCATCACTCCGGCCCGGTGCGCCACTCGCAGACCGTGAACCCGCCGAGTCCCGTCGGGTCGAGCAGCGCCTCGGACTCGGCGATTCGGCTCCGCATGCGCAGCGCTGTGAGGTCCGGGCGGCCGGCGTGATCGGACCAGTACCGCTTCCCGTCGTCGACGAGTTCGTCGATGCCGTGCAGCTGGAGCCATTGGGCCTGGGACCGGACGGTGTCGGGCTCGGGCAACTGGTCGATCGCGACCTCCGACGTGATGTCCTGGGAACCCGGATGCGCGAGGTAGTGAGCCCCGCGCTGGTGGTCGCGGTACGTCCGCAACCACTCTCGCCACGGTCGCATCACCAGGCTCGCGGTCGATGCCACGGCGTAATCGAGCATCACCACCGTGCCCGACCGCAACCGGGAGCACGCCGCCGCAACCCAGGCGCCGGCGGCGTCCTGCAAGGGCGCGCGGGCTCCGAGCGCCGCCGAGCGCGGCAGCACGGCCGGGATCGGGTCGAAGCGGTCGCTGAGTGTCTCGTTCCACCTGCCGCCGGGACCCTCGACGACGAATGCCTCTCGCCAACCGTCGTCGTACACCGCCAGCCGGAACGGAAGGTTGTCGAGCAGCTCGTTGGCGATGATCACGCCGGTGATCGGCCCGGGCGGGATCTCCCCCACCGACTCGACGCCGCTCGGGTGGCGGTCGCGCTGCTGCGCGGACACGTCGACCGCGACGTACCGCATCGCATCCGCGCACCTCGGAGATGCGGCCATCACCGCCCGTGCGAGTGCGCCGGGTCCGGCCCCGGCATCGACGACGACGAACTCTGCCGGCTCACCCATCCGCTGCCACTCGGTGTCGAGGAAACGTGCGACGACCGCTCCGAACAGCGGCCCGACCTCGGGCGATGTGAGGAAATCACCCCGTCGGCCCGCGTGGCCGCCCGTCGTGTAGAAGCCGGCCGGACCGTACAGGGCACCGGCCATGAACCGATCGAACGGGATCGGCTCGTCCATGG
>CAXBAZ010000314.1:0-5372 GCA_963973395.1 uncultured Acidimicrobiaceae bacterium | reverse complement strand
GGCATCGTCGCCGCACTCCGACTGACGTACGTCACGATGACGCTCGGCACGCTCGCCCTGGTCGCCGCCGGCGCGATCGCCTGGGTGTGGGTGTTCGTCGTGCTGACCGGACTCGCGTTCGGGTCGGTCTCACCGCTCCAGGGCCTCTACTCGGCCGAGCTGTACGGACAGCGGCGCATCGGCTCGTTGCTCGGCATGCAGCAGGTGGTGATCGGCACGGCGAGCGCTGCCGGCCCGTTCGTGCTCGGGTTCACGATCGACGCCACCGGCGGCTACACCACGCTGCTCGTGATCGCAACACTGCTCCAGCTCGTCGCCCTCGTGTCGTATCGCGATCCGACCGACCAGGGCAGGACCCGCGTCCCCGTCAGCCGGCCGAAGCGACGCTGACGAACGGGCCCGTCTCCGAGCGCGACGCCCAACGCCAACCGCCGAAGGCCACCGCCGACGAGATGACGAATCCGATCGCGAGCGGCCGGATCGTGCCGTCGAACCGGCGATCGATGAGCCCGCCGATCACGGCGCCGCACACACCGGGAATCATCCCCAGCATCGCGGCCGCCGTGCCGGCGACGTGGCCGAGCGGGCGCATCGCCGCGGCGTTGAGATTGGGGATCAGCATCTGCTGGAAGAACAGCACGACACCGAGCAGCACGGCGAACAACCAGAACGGCGGCTCACCCGATGTGGCGATCGCCACCGCAAGCAGCACCGTGCCGGCCACCAGATTCGCCACGAACGACAGCCCGATGATCCGCTGCAGACCCAGACGCTCGACGAACCTGCCGTTGACGTACATCGCCGATCCCATCGTGACGGCGATCGCGCCGAAGAAGATCGGGAACCATCGCTCGAGTCCGAACACCTGGTCGAGGATGATCTCGGAGCTGGCGAGGTACGACAGGAACACCCCGAACATCGCGGTGAGTGCCACCAGGTAGCCGATGGTGCCGGGCGTCACGACGATCACCCGCAGGCCACGCGCCACGTCGCGGCCGTGGAGCGGTCGTTGCGATTCGAACGCCAACGTCTCCGGCAGCAGGGACACGGACGCCGCGACGGCCACTGCGACCGCCGCACACATCCAGAACACCGCCTGCCACGGACCGATCAGCAGCACCACCGTCGCGATCGACGGGGCGAATGCCGGCACGAGGATGAACACCGCCATGATCAGCGACATCTGCTTGGCCATCTGCTCACCGTCGTAGGCGTCGCGCACCATCGCCATCGCAGCGACGCGTGGGCCGGCCGAACCGAGCCCCCAGATGAACCGGGCGACGAACATCACCCACAACGACGGCGCGAAGATCGAGAGCACGGCACCGACGATGTACAGGACGAGGCCACCCCACATCACGGGGCGGCGACCGAAGCGGTCGGCGAGGATGCCGGCGGGGAGCAGGCCGAGCGACGAACCGATGAAGAAGAACGTGATGATCCCGGTGACCGACGTGGCGCCGGGCTCGAGATCGAACGCCGAGCGGATCTCGGGGAACGCCGGCAGCGAGGCGTCGATGGCCAGCGCGGTGGCCGCCATGCAACCGGCGAGGACGACGATGAACCCACGCGAGCCGGGCACGAGTCGCGCCCGTTCCATCTCGGGGTCGTGGGTGTCGAGACCGGTCACGGCGCCACACACTACGGCCCGACCACCCGTCGGCCACCGGCCGGACGTCTCAGGACCGAGGTCGCCCGGTGCCGGCGTTCACGGCAGGTAGACCTCGGCCGGGTCGGCCGGGAGGAGGTCGCGTCCGAGGATCAGGTCGGCGGCTCGTTCGGCGACCATCATCGTCGGCGCGTAGATGTTGCCGTTGGTGACCACCGGAAGGACCGACGCGTCGACGACCCGCAGACCGTCCACGCCGTACACCCGCATCGTGGCCGGGTCGACGACCGACATCTCGTCGGTGCCCATCGCACACGTACACGACGGGTGCAGTGCGGTCTCGCTGTCGCGGGCGACCCAGTCCATGATCTCCTGGTCGGTCTCGACGTCGGCGCCGGGCGAGATCTCACCTGCGTTGTAGGGCTCGAACGCCGGCTGGTTCAGGATCCGTCGAGCCGTTCGCACCGCCTCGATCCACTCCCGCCTGTCGCGTTCGGTCGAGAGGTAGTTGAACTGCACCGCGGGATGCCGACGCGGGTCGGTCGATCGGATCTTGACCGTGCCCCTGGAGTCGCTGAACATCGGGCCGACGTGCACCTGGTAACCGTCGCCGGTCGTCATCGGTCCACTCGGCGCGGAGCCGTCGTAGCGGATCGCGATCGGGAGGAAGTGGAACATCAGGTTCGGGTAGGGCTCGTCGGGGTTGCTCTTGACGAATGCACCGGCCTCGAAGTGGTTGGTCGCCGCCGGACCGCGGCGGAACAGCCACTGCAGCCCGATCCACGGCATCCGCCACCGCGCGAGATGCTGCTGCATCGACACCGGCTGCTTGCACGCGTACTGGATGTAGACCTCGAGGTGGTCCTGCATGTTCTCGCCGACGCCGGGCAGTGCGTGCACGACGTCGATGCCGAGCGCTTCGAGATGGGCGGGGTCACCGATCCCGGAGAGTTGGAGCAACTGGGGCGAGTTGAACGCGCCACCGCACGAGATGATCTCGGCGCCGCGCACCACATGGCCGCGGCGGTTGCGGCGATACTCGACGCCGACGGCCCGGGTGCCATCGAACACGATCCGGTCGGCCTGCGCTCGCGTGATCACGGTCAGGTTCGGTCGGTCGATCACCGGGTGCAGGTAGGCGCGCGCGGCGCTCAGGCGACGGCCGCGCCGCACGTTCTTGTCGAACGGTGCGAAACCTTCCTGGCGGAACCCGTTGACGTCGTCGGTGCGTCGGAATCCCGCCTGTTGACCGGCGTCGAGCCACGCCTGGAACAGCGGATTCGTAGCCGGACCTCGCTCGAGTTCGAGCGGACCGTCGCCGCCACGCCACGCATCGGCGCCGGCGAGGCAGGTCTCCATCCGCTTGAAGTACGGCAGGCAGTGGGCGTAGTCCCAGTCGGCCATGCCCGGACGTTGCGCCCACTTCTCGTAGTCCATCGGGTTGCCGCGCTGGAAGATCATCCCGTTGATCGAGCTCGAGCCGCCGAGCACCTTGCCGCGGGCGTGATATACGCGCCGCCCGTTCATGTGGGGCTCGGGTTCGCTCTCGTACTTCCAATCGTAGAAACGGTTCCCGATCGGATACGCCAGAGCGGCCGGCATGTGGATGAAGACGTCCCACTTCCAGTCGGTGCGACCTGCTTCGAGCACGAGCACCCGGTTGGCCGGGTCGGCGCTCAGGCGGTTCGCGAGTGCACAGCCCGCCGAACCACCGCCGACGATGACGAAGTCGTACTCGGCAGGTTCGGCCACGCGGCGACGTTACCGCCCGCGACAGTGGCGACCCGCGAGGTGCCGTCCGCCGGTCGAACCCGAGACGATCAGACCTCGGCGTAGTACAGGATGTCGCCGGTCGGTGCGTCGGATCCGGTGTCCGGCTCGATGGTGATGCCCCAGGCCTCGGCGTCGACGTCCGCGAGTTCGACGGCGTCGTCGATCGACCCGTCGTCGGTGTCGAACAGACCGGCCGGGATCGGCGTGTCATCGGCGATCGCCCAGAGCGCGTAGCGCAGGCCCGGATCGAGGTCGTCGACGTCCTGGCCCCTCAGCGCGACCCGGCCGAGTTCGGCCGAGTACGCCACGTCGACCGATCCGCTGTCGCCGTCGAGTTGGGCCACCACGGCATCGGACGCCGACGCCACGTCGTCGTACTCGCTACCGCCCCGCTGACCGGAGATGACGATCGCTCCAACGAGCAGGAGCACGGCGGCGGCCGCCGCGGTCAACATGTTCGCGACCGACAGCTTGCGCCGACGACGGTCGGTGAGATCGACGACCGGCGCGGCGCGACGCTCGTGTGGCTCAGCGGGTGCCTGACCGCGCGCGACCTGCTCGGTGTCACCGATCCGGGCGAGGACACCTTCGCGGATGCTCGTCGGTGCGGCGACGCTGCCGGCGTCGGCGAGGCCACCGACGACCTCGGCGAACTCCGTGACCTCGGCGGTGCACGACTCGCACGTCGCGAGGTGCGCCTCGAACTCGATCCGTTCGGCGTCATCGAGCGCGTCGAGCGCGTACGCCGCAGCGAGTGCGTGGATGTCGGTGGTCACGGCGTCGCTCCCATGAGGTCTCGGAGACGGATCAGCCCGTCCCGTATTCGCGTCTTGATCGTGCCCTCCGGCACGTCCAACATGACGGCGACCTCCCGGTAGGTGTGGCCCCCGTAGAAGGCGAGGCTCACGGCCTCGCGTTGCGCTTCGGTCAGTCGGGCGAGTGCTGCGACGACGTGCGCCCGGTCGAGGTTCGTGGTGACCTCGTCGACGACCACGTCGTGCTCGACGGTCACTTGGTTCGCATCTGCTTCGTCCCGGGCGCGTGATGACACCTCGGAACGGACCCGATCGACGGCTCGACGGTGGGCGATCGTGGCCGCCCACGCCTTCGGTGACCCCTTCGAGCGGTCGTATCGGGGCGCCTGACGCCACAGCTCGAGAAAGACGTCCTGGGTGACCTCTTCGGCCATCGCCTGATTGCGAAGGACGCGAAGTGTGGTGCCGTACACCGCAGGCGACACCTCGTCGTAGAACTCGGCGAACGCACGCTCGTCGCCCTCGGCGGCGCGTTCGATCGCGGTGCGGCCCGGAACCTCGTCGTCCAGTATCGGGGGGCCGACTGTCATGGCTCTCATCGTCCCACGCCGGGACCGCCGGCGCGAAGCGCGGTGGGGGATTCCGAACCGCACGCCCGGAAGCGGGAGGTACGTCGGGGCGGTCACGGCGCCGCCGGCGCGTCACGAACCCGGTGTCGGCACGTCACAGCCGTCGACGAATCGACGGTGGGCGTACAACGGACGTTCATGTTCGGGATTCGGAGCGGCAGCCGTTGCGGATTGCCGCCCCGTTCGGCGCCCTACCGTGCAGTTCGGGCGATCCGCCTGAGCGGTGGCTCGGTCTTGGGAGGCGCCTTGCGGGGAGGCAACTCCGCCAACAGTTCCCGCGTGGCGGCAGTCACGATCGCGACCGCGCGTTCGAACGCTGCCTCCGTCGCGTCGGAGGTCTTCTGCACGCCGCTCACCTTGCGGACGTACTGGCGAGCCGCCGCCTCGATCTCGTCGGGGGTCGCGGACGGTTCGAGCCCCCGCAATGTGGTGATGTTCCGGCACATGATCACCACGCTATGGGCCGATTCCCGCCGTGTCGACACCCATCACCATTTCTCGTCGACCGCCTTGCCGACTACCGTTAGGGCGGGTTAACATGATCGTGCAGCCGCACCCGACACGGCCACACGAGTCCCATGACCCAGCACACCGATGCCACAACCG
>CAXBAZ010000313.1:0-5374 GCA_963973395.1 uncultured Acidimicrobiaceae bacterium | reverse complement strand
GTCGGCACGTCGGGCCGTTCGAGCAGCTCGAACACGCCGAGGCGCATCACGTTGAGATCGAGCACCGGCATCCGGGCCAGCGTCCAGCCCTTGGACCGCCGCGCGATGTGTTCGTCGAGCGTCGGCATCGTGCGCCCGACGCCGAGCACGAGCTCCTGCGTGAGCTCATCGGGCTCGATGACCTGGAGTTCGATCGTCGCCGATGGTTCGATGCCCTTCGAGTGTGCTTCGTACAGCAGGTAGAGGGCTCGTTCTCGAGCGTCGGAGCGCTCGTCGGGGCGGAGCACGTCAGACCCGCGTCATATAGTCGCCGGAGCGGGTGTCGACGCGGATCTTCTCGCCCTGCTCGACGAACAGCGGCACGTTGACGACCTTGCCGGTCTCGAGGGTCGCCGGCTTCGTGGCGCCGGTCTTGCGGTCACCCTGCACACCGGGCTCGGTCTCGGTGATCGTGAGCTCGACCGAGGCGGGGATCTCGACGCCGATGATCTCGCCGTTGAAGAACGCGACCTGGGCGGTCATGTTCTCGATCAGGTAGTCGGCGGCATCACCGAGCGCGACCGGCGGCACGTGCATCTGCTCGTACGTACTCGTGTTCATGAACACGTAGTCATCGGCGTCGCGGTAGAGGAACTGCATGTCCTCGCGGTTGATGATCGCCTGCTCGACCTTGATGCCGGCGTTGAATGTGCGGTCGAAGACGTTGCCGGTCTTGACGTTGCGGAGCTTGGTGCGCACGAACGCGCTGCCCTTGCCCGGCTTGACGTGCTGGAAGTCGACGACCTGGAACAGACCGTTGTCGAGTTCGAGCGTGATGCCGGTCTTCAGGTCGTTGGTGGTGATGGTGGGCATGGCGAGTCCTTCGGCGATGCAGTGAGTGTTCGGCAACCGGCTTCCGTGACCTCGACGAGGTCTTCGATGCGGAAGCCGCCGAAGCCGACACGATAGAGCCCAGGTTCGACCGTCACGACATCGCCGACCCGAAGTTCGGATGTCGACGCAGGCGATTCGAACGGGTCCTCGTGGATCAGCAGCCCGACGCCGTGGCCGACGGAGTGCACGAACCAGTCCGCGTAGCCTGCGTCGGCGATCAGATCGCGGCAGGTGGCGTCGACGTCACGAGCGGGCACGCCGGCTCGCACGGCGTCGATGCCGGCGCGCTGGATGCCGAGCAGCAGGTCGTAGATCTCCGTCTGCTGCTGCGTCGGATCGCCGATGACGTAGCTCCGGGTCATGTCGGAGTGGTAGCCGTCGACGAGCGCTCCGACGTCGATCACGACCGTGTCGCCCTCGACGATCGTGCGGCCACTCGCCTCGTGGTGCGGCCGCGCGGCGTGGTTCGGGCCGGAGGCGACGATCGTGTCGTAGCTGGGGCCGTCGGCTCCGTGCCGACGCATCCGGTACTCGAGCTCCATGCGCACGTCGGCCTCGGTCATGCCGCCGCCGAGCTGGGGTGCGACCTCGGCCAGCGCCGCGTCCGCGCATCGGCAAGCCGCTGCGATGCGGGCCACCTCGCCCGCGTCCTTGGAGCGACGGCCGTCCTCGACGAGACCGTCGGCCGGCACGAGCGGCAGGTCGGCCGCGAGCGCCGTCCAGCGGGCGTGGGTCAACGATCCGGCCTCGGCGCCCACACGTTCGATACCACGGAACTGCTGCACGAGCGCGTCGTGCTGCTCGGCCTGGGTGAATCCGATGACGACCTCACCGTCGACCCCGGCGGTGGCCAACTCGTCCGCGGCGCGCTCCCGGTACCGGCCGTCGGTGACGAGCACCAACCGGTCGGGCAGCACGGCGACCGACGCGTTCGACCCGGTGAAGCCGGTCAGCCACCTGACGTTCGTCAGGTTCGTGATCGCGAGGGCGTCGGCCGGGAGATCGTCGAGCGCGGCCCGGATCGTGTCGGCACGACCACTGAATCCGATCGGCGGCAGCGTGTCGGTCACCACGGGTCGGTCAGGTCAGTCGTGCGGCGACGGCGCGCACCGCGAGGTCGTAGCCCTGCTTGCCGAACCCCATGATCGATCCGGTCGACACGGGCGCGATCACGCTCGTGTGTCGCCACGGCTCGCGGGCGTTGGGATTGGAGATGTGCACCTCGACCACCGGGCCGTCGAAGGCGGCGAGGGCGTCGTGGATCGACCACGCGTAGTGGGTGAACGCACCCGGGTTGATGATGATCGCATCGCAGCGCCCACGGGCGTGGTGGATGTGTTCGATCAGTTCGCCCTCGTGGTTGGACTGGTGCGCCTCGATCGCGACGTCGTGTCCGGCTGCGGCCTGCTCGGCGAACGCGACGTAGTCGTCGAGCGTGTCGGTGCCGTAGATCTCCGGCTCGCGTTCACCCAGCAGATTCAGGTTCGGGCCGTGCAACAGCATCACCAGTTTGCTCACGAACGCTCACGGTACTCCCGAACCGGACGTCAGCTGGCGCCCTTCATGGTCAACACGACCCAGACGGTCTTGACGATCACACGCAGGTCGTGTGCGAACGACCAATTGTCGACGTAGTAGAGGTCGAGGCGCCGGTACTGTTCGAACGTCGTGTCCGACCGACCGGACACCTGCCACAAACCCGACAGCCCCGGCGGCACCTCCAACCGCTTGCGCAGCTCCGGATCCCACTCCGCGACTTCGCGCTCGAGCGCGGGGCGCGGCCCCACGAGACTCATCTCCCCGCGGATCACGTTCCAGAACTGTGGGAACTCGTCGATCGAGAACCGGCGCAGGAACCGCCCGAGCCGGGTGATCCGTGGGTCGGCCTCGATCTTGAACAACGGCCCGTTCGCCTCGTTCGACCCACTCAACTCGTCGAGCTTGGCTTCGGCGTCGACGCACATGGTGCGCAGCTTGATCATGTCGAACGGTGTCCCGTCGCGCCCGACGCGCTCCTGACGGAACAACACGGGACCCGGCGAATCCAGCTTGATCAGCACCGCCACCACGGCGAGCACCGGCGAACACAGCAGCAAGGCGACCGACGCCACCACCACGTCGAACGTCCGCTTGGCATACATCCGCCAGCCCGTCCGCACGCTCGGCTCGACGTACATCATCACCTCACCGTCGAGCTCCTGAGCCCGCAAGCGATGGACGTCGATGTCGCGCATACTCGTCGACAACGCGACGTGCATCTTGGCATCCGACAGCGAGCGGACGACCGCGTTGACCTGCGGCCGGGTGAGCGAGGCCAGCGACACGATCGCACCGGAGCAATCGTGCTCCCGAAGGATGTCGACGGCCCGGTCGTAGCCACCCAGGACCCGCACGTCGCCGGGCAGCACGTTCTGGTCGCCGATCAGACCGACGACCTCGTAGACGTCGGTGTCGTCGATCAGGGACGATTGCAGCGCCAGCGCGTGATCGTCGCTCCCGATGATGGCGATGCGCCGCACGGATCGACCCCGCCGGCGAAGCATGTGGAAGATGTGGCGAGCGACCGAACGCTCGGCGACGAGCGCCATCGACACCCCGGCGAACACGCCGGTCACCCATGCACGGTCGGCCGGAGCGGCACCCACGAGGTAGCAGCCGATCAGGTAGCCGGCGATCGCAACGGCGCCCGACACCAGGATGCGGCGGATCTCCTCCCCCGTCCGTTCGACACAGCGCGCGAGATACAGACGGTTGGCGACCAACGCCGACATCCACACGGCGGCGAGCGCGCCCACTTCGAGCACCACGGTGATGTCGGCCGCAGCCGGTCGGGGCGACCCGAGCAGCACCAGCGCAACACACAGCGACACCACGATCGTTGCGACGTCGGCGAGCGCCAGCACGAACCGTCGGCGACGCGCACGAACCAGCGGCGACCGCTGGGCCGGCACACGACCCTCAGTTGGGAGCGAGCTGCGGTCGTCGCCGTCGACCAGCGACAGGTGGACCGAGCCACCGTGCGCTCCCGCGTTCGCAGCCGCGGCACGACGCTGCGCAGGCTTCTGCCGCGGCCGCGCGGGACTCACCGTCGGCATCTGGTCGAACGTCGAACGCTCCGCCCTGTCTCCGCCCGCGCCCATAGGCATACCCTCCATCGGTGTGTGGTCGCACCGTGTTCAGCTTGTGTGGTCCCACCTCTTGTACCCGACTGCTCCACCGGCAAACGTGATCATCCGAATCGGCGAGAATTTCGGCGCGCGTCGGACGACCCTGCGACTCGGCGCGTGAGTCGTCGGCGTGCCGTGCTCGATCCGCAGCGGCACCTGACGTGTCACCCGGGGCTCAACCCGACGACCACGTGCCTCGCGACAACCGATAGAGCACATGCGGGCGGAGGGGATTGCCGGCAGGCACGCTCGGGTGGTCGAAGTCGGCATCCGGGTCGCGGATCAACCCGATCTTCTCCATGACCCGCCGCGAGTTCGTGTTGGTGACGGCCGTGAACGACATGATCTCGTCGAAACCGAGATCCTCGAAGCCGTGCCGGAGGCATTCGCGGGCGGCCTCCGGAGCGATGCCGCGGCCCCAGAACTCGCTGCGGAGGCGCCAGCCGATCTCGACCCCGTCACGGAACCACGGCACCATGAAACCCGTGTAGCCCACCGGTTCGCCGTCGAGCTCGACGCACCACACGCCGTATCCGTGCTCGGCGAAGTGCTGGACGACGCGGTTCATGAATGCGTCCGATTGCGCCCGCGTCATCAGCGGGCCGATCGTCGCCATCACCTGCGGATCGGAGTTCATCGAGTGGAATGCCGCCCGATCGCTCTCCCGCCAACCGCGCAGCACCAGGCGTCCGGTCGTGAGTTCGGTGACGCCCATCGCCGCGTCAGACCATACGACCGAGTGCGTCGAGCACCGGCTCGTCGGGCACGCCGGCGACGACCTCGACCCCGTTCGGCCCGTCGAGCACGAACGTCAGACCGGTGAGCGCCTTCTTGTCGCGGCGCATCAGTTCGAGCAGGTGGCCGGGGTCGAGCCCGTCCGGGATGTCGGTGCCCAGCCCGTATTCCTCTCCCACCACGGCGAAGTGTTCGTCGATCCGTTCGAGCGGGATCCGGTCCATCACCTCGGCCAGGTGCGCAGCGAAGATCAGTCCGATCGCGACCGCCTCGCCATGTGCGATCCGGTGGTCGGTGGCGGTCTCGAGCGCGTGGGCGAGGGTGTGGCCGTAGTTGAGCAGCGCCCGCCGGCCGCCCTCACGTTCGTCGGACGCGACGATCTCGGCCTTGATCTCGACGCATCGCCCCACACGATCGGTCAGGCTCATCGCCAGCAGGTCGTCGCCGGTCAGGAAGTGGTACTTCGCCATCTCGCCGTAGCCGCAGCGCAGCTCGCGGGCCGGGAGCGTCTCGAGTGCGTCGAGGTCGCACACGACGCCGGACGGCTGCCAGAACGCGCCGACGAGGTTCTTGCCCTCGGGCAGGTTGACCCCCGTCTT
>CAXBAZ010000312.1:0-5384 GCA_963973395.1 uncultured Acidimicrobiaceae bacterium | reverse complement strand
GGCATGATCACCAACACCTTCGAACTGCTCGCCGACACGCGGCGGGCGACTGACCAGATCGTCGGTGCGTTCTCCGACGTGCTGAACCACGACCTCACCGCGTCGTCGCTCCCGAGGATGGACATCGCTGAAGACCGCACCGTCGCCAAGGGACGCCAGAACTACCTCGCCCCGGCTGACGTCGCGGCCCTGCCGAAGGGAGTCTGGGTCGAGGTCGGGCCCTACACATTGCACGAGTGGGCGGCGCGTGGAGTGCCCGGCGCCGACGGCCGCGCCGGCTTCTTCCGCGTATCGGACACCGGCTACCTCGCAACCTACGAGACCGCCGAGGGCGCCCGGTGGCGGATCGAGTCCACCCGTACCGGCCAGCGCGGCCTCCTCGACGAGGGAACGACCGATGACCTTCTATCGGCACAGCGAACGATCTGTCAGATCGTCGCCGACCGCTACCCGACGCTCGCCGCGCTCGTTCCGACCGAGGCGACGGACCCAGCGGTCCGAGTGTTCACGCCGAACCGTGACGGCTGGCAGCCTCTCGCCGACGCCCGCGACGGACGCGCCCAGACCCGCCAACTCACCGACCGCATCCAGCTCGTCGTCGCCCCGGGCCCCGGCGGCAGATGGGAGAACCTCGTGATCACCGACAGCCAGATCCGCCAGCTTCCGCTGGTCGCCGATGAGGAGTCGGCCAAGACGGCGGTCGAGGGCGTCGGCCGGCGGACTGCGCTCAGCCACGCCGCCGAGACGCCACAGCTCGCCGATCAGCTCATCTCCGACGCGGCAGTCAACGGCTCGTTCAGTCGTGAGCTGCTCGTTGATGTGGTTGGGCATCGACTCGCAGATGACGACGCTTCAGAGCTCGCCGACACCGAGGCTGGTGTCGCACGACTCGCTGAGTTGCTGGCGGACACGGGAGTGGTGACACCGCCAACCATCGTGGACGTGCTGATCGCCGACGGCGCCACCGTGGAGGAGATCGCTAGCATCGTTCCCCAGATCGGGCTTGCAATTCCAGAGGCGGTGCGGACCCTGGCCGACCGATTCGACACTGAACGCCTGGAGGTCGGATCGATGCTCGGAGCAACCGTCGAGGAGCTGCAATCTGCGGGATGTTCTCCGGCCGAACTCCTGGCTTCGCACCCTCGCGAGGTGCTGCGGTCGCTCGATGCTCGACCGCACACCTGGGAGACCGCTGCGAGCACCATGATCGAGTCCGGCACTTCGATGGCCGGCGTGATCCGCCACCTCGCAGCACACGCGCCGACACCGGAGACCTTCGCGTCGGGTGTCGCGATGATCTGCGACCGGCCCGACGTCGCCTTCGTTCACAGCGCCCGCCACGCGCAACCCGACGACCTCGCCGCACTCGGTTCGATCTACGAGCTCGAACCGTCGACGACCGCACAACTCCTTGCAGACTCAGGCACACATCCGGCGACCGCCTACGAGACGCTCGTCGTCGCCTGCGAGGGAGACATCGAGGCCGCCGGCGCCCTGTCCATTCGCCATCTCAACCTCGATCCGGCCACGCTCGACGCGGACAACGTCGTGGTCGACCTGACAACGGCCCAGGGTCTCCGAGACGCCCTACCCTCACCGACCGCAACCTCAGGTCTCGACCTTGCCGAGCAACTCGCAGCGCTGGTCGATCGAACGCCACTGATCCCGCTCAGCCCGACCGGAGGCAACGAGCCATGAACCGCCCGAACAATCGACGAGCATCGACCTCCGAGACCTGGCTCGAGGTCGTGGCCGCGGTTGATTACCTCAGTCGAGGACATCGACGTGGCTTCGGTGTTTGGGACGCGGTCGAGGAAGCGCTGCGCTGGTACACCGCCCACCTCGTTGCGGGGGACGACGCTGCGTTGGCCGCCTCCGCGGCAGCCGAACTGCCCTGGGACGACCCCGACCCGCTTCGAACCGCGCTTGAACGTTTCGTTGTGCATCACCCGACGCCGGCGGAGGCCGAAGAAACGAGCTCAGATGCGATCCACGCCGCTCTGTCCGACTGGCTACGCGTAATGGCGCACGAATACAACGACGATTGCCGCTTCGCACCCGCACTCCGTGTCGGCGCCATTCCGGCACGGCTGCAGAGTTCGTGAGGGTTGCTGTCGCAGACGAGCTTGAACCGAAGTCGACGCGTGACAATCGCTCGTATCGGCCGCACGTCAGGCCTGCCACACTGTTTCCGTGGCGTTCAAAGCTCCGAGCAAACAGCAACCGAATGCTCGCGACCCCGAGCAGTTGTATCGTGCACTCCCGCGTGCCAACGACGCCCCGAAGGCACTTTGGGCTCACCAGGCCGACGTTCTGCGGCGGTGGCATCAGGAGCATCTCGGATCATCGGATGTTGCGCTCGAACTCCCAACGGGAGCGGGCAAGACGCTCGTCGCTGGTCTGATCGGCGAGTGGTGGCGACGGGAGTACTCGCAGCCGGTGGCGTACCTATGTCCCACGCGTCAACTTGCGCAACAGACAGCGGGCAACCTTCGGCAATACGGAGTCGCAACTGAGCTGCTCACCGGCAAAGCCAAGCTGTGGGACCGGGCTGCGCGTGCAAGGTACGACGCTGGCGAAGCCGTCGCCGTGAGCGTGTACTCCCACGTGTTCAACTCGAACCCCGCAATCGATCGAGCAGGGCTGTTGCTGCTTGACGACGCCCACGCCGCTGAGGGGTTTGTGCTTAGTCCTTGGCGGCTCGTCATCGATCGCGACGACCTAGCTTTCTTTCCGGTCATCGACGTGCTCGAGCAGTCACTCGATCCTCTCGTCGCCGAGCGGATCCGCCATGGCACTGACGAACAGCGAGCACATGACGCGTATCTCGCCGCTCCGTTTGGTGTTTCCTCGGCCGCCGGAGCCCTTGAGACGGTGCTGCACGACGCCGACTCACGATCAGCGATTTCACGGGACGCGCACTATGCGTTCGGTCGCATCCGGTCCCACCTAGCGGCGTGCATGGCCTACGTCAGCTACCAGAAGATCGAGATTCGCCCACTCATCGCCCCGACGAGCACCCACCCCGCCTTCGACGTCCCTCGACAGCGCCTGTACATGAGCGCCACGCTTGGGAGAGGTGGCGAACTGGAGCGGTCCTTCGGGCGCCGGCAAATCGACCGCATACCGATCCCGGAAGGCTGGGATCGTCGTGGCACGGGGCGACGACTGTTCTGCTTCCCGTCGTTCACGAGCGATCTCTCCAAGAATCCGGCGGCCCTGGAGGCGTGGTCAACACGAACGCTAGATCGTTTCGCCAAGTCCACCGTGCTCACCCCTGACAATCGAACCGCTGATCACCTAGAGTCGAATGTGCTGAGCGATGCAAATCCGGTGCTGCGAGCATCTGACATCGAAGACGACCTCGACCGCTTCGCGTCAGCGGCCACGGGTCACTTGTTGCTCACGAACCGATACGACGGCATTGATCTGCCGGATGACGCCTGCCGCCTGGTTGTGATGGTTGGACTCCCGGCGCGTGGCGATCTGCAGGAGCGATTCTTCCACGACTCGCTTGGAGCGCCTGAGGTGCTTCAGGAGCGAATTCGTGCCCGCGTCGTTCAGGGAGCCGGGCGCGCCACACGTCATGAGGGCGACTATGCCGTTGTCGTTCTACTCGGAGACGATCTTACGAAGTTCTGCTCGCGTCGAGAAGTGCAGGCAGCAATGCACCCTGACGTTCATTCCGAGTTGCGGTTCGGCTTCGAGAACAGCCTCAATATCGACTCGGACGAGATGGATGACAACATCGAGCTGTTTCTCAAGCAGGACGCCGAGTGGAAATCGGTCGAGGAGGTCCTCGTCGCCAGCCTCGACGAGGTCCAGTCTGTGGATCCAGCGGGATCAGTCGAGTTGCTGCGGTCGGCGCGGCACGAGGTCGAGGCCTGCGACGCAATTTGGGAGGGCGATGTTGAGCACGCTCTCGATCGCGCCCACGCGGTGATCGAGGCCTTGCGTGGCGGCAAAGCACCCCAACGCTTCGCCGCGTTCTGGCACTACCTTGCGGCTAGCTGGGCGAGCCGCCTCAACGCCGCCGAGCCGGACGGCACATTCCGAGCGGTCTCCGAGGAGCACTACCGCAAAGCCCGCAAGGCGGGGCGCGGCACGACGTGGCTCACGCATCTGGCGTCACTCGCCGATCGCAGCGCAGCGCCTGACGTCGCCACGATCGATCCGATCGACGAAACTGCAGCAAACAACATCCGACTGCTCGTCGTCGATGACAAGTTTCCCGACGGTTTTGAGAATCACACCAGTCGCGTCCGCGCTGGTCTCCTCAGCCGCGCAAAGGTTGACTACGAGCCAGCGTTGGTCGAGATGGGTCGGCTCCTTGGGGCATCGGACACCGTTGGTGATCGTGGTGCAACCGCAGCACCAGACGCGGTCTGGGAGTTCGGTGATCTCTTGTGGGTCAGCTGGGAGGCCAAGAGCGAAGCAGAAGTCACGAGTGAGCTCGGCGCCAAGGACGTTCGTCAGGCGGGAGGACATCTTCGCTACCACCGTGATCACGTCGCTCGTCCGATACCGAGCAGCTCGATCGGCTTGATCGTCGCTCCGCACGAACGGATTCACAACGCCAGCCGCGCTGTCGCCGAGGATCACCTCCACCTTGTACGTCCCGCAGGCGTTGTCGAGATCTACGACCGTCTCCTCCGGGGCCTGCGCGATGTGCGATCGCGAGCATCCGCCGACCTGAGTGTCGGCGAAGTCTTGCGCTGCATGGAGTTGCACGCAGCGGCACCAAGTCAGTGGATTCCGCTGCTCACCTCCGAAAGACTTGCGGCTACCGACTGACGTAGCTTGAACTTGTTCCGATCTCTGGGCTGTATAGAGAGCCGCAAGGTGCGGGGAAACCGGTCCGCGAGACTCGCGAGGCGAGAGAACCGGTGTCTACTGCACGTCGATCGGACTGATGAGCTGTTCAACCTGCGCGCTGCGCCCACCGCCAATCTTGTCCAACCTGCGCAGGAGGTCCTCACGATCGCCTTCCTGGTCGACCGGCATCGGCCCATCGCCGAGCGGATCGATGCCTGACGCTCCGGATCGAACCCTGTAGTCAGCGATGTCGTGCAGGAGAGTTGCGGCCCCGTCGTGCAGTTCCGTCGTCCACTGCGACGCCAGACGCCCGATGGCGAGACGAAGCCAGGGTTCTTCCCCAGCGACTGAGTCCGCGAACGCGCTGCTCGGATCTGGGTCGAGGTTGGCGATGATCGAGTCGACGTCGGGTCCCCACAGGCCTGCATCGAGCGTCTGGGTGACCTCGGCGAACTCGACGATGTGGGGCCAGTGCTCGAGGATCCAGTCGCGCCGCCCTCGTTGATGCTCGACGATGTCGGCCAGGGCTTCAGCGGTTTCGTTGAGCAGTGTCGGTTCTCCACTTCGGA
>CAXBAZ010000311.1:0-5396 GCA_963973395.1 uncultured Acidimicrobiaceae bacterium | reverse complement strand
AGCCGGCCTCGAGCGGCGCGTCGGGCAGGGTGTCGACCACGGTCCGGCGCGAGCGGTCGGCGAGGTCGATGACATCCA
Organism: uncultured Acidimicrobiaceae bacterium; assembly: GCA_963973395.1. Classification (GTDB taxonomy): domain Bacteria; phylum Actinomycetota; class Acidimicrobiia; order Acidimicrobiales; family Ilumatobacteraceae; genus Ilumatobacter. Next base: position 5,318 of record CAXBAZ010000311.1, on the reverse strand, counting down.
TCGTGCCCGCGCGTGATCGCTCGACTTCGTACACCGAGCGGGTGGCGTCGATCCACGACCGCAGGAGTTCCACTTCGTCGGACGGAAGCAAGGTTCCGCGGGCATCGAGGAACCGCTGCGCCACGCCACCTTCGAACAGGGCGAGGTCGACCGTGAGGTAGGAGTCGTGGACCATCTGGCTCAGCTCCGGATCGGTGACCCCGTCGACGACGGCGTCGCCGATCGACGCCGGCAGCAGCGCCGCATTGACCTGCATGAACCGCATCAGCTTGACGTACAACCAGCCGGCACGGTCCTCGATCGGATGCAGCTCACGACCCAGGTGGCACTGCTTGTACTTCTTGCCCGACCCGCACGGACAGCGGTCGTTCCGTCCGGCCATCGGTCTCGGCCGGATGGCGGCGAAGGGTGCGATCTCCTCGGCCAGTTCCTGCGCGAACCCTCGATCGGCGGCGTGCGGATCGAACGCCGTGTCGAGATCGATGTCGACGTCGGCGCCGGCTTCGCGCAGCAACTCACGGGCTCCGACGGCGTTGCTCCGGTCGGCCTCGACCGCAGCCAGATCGGCGAGCACCAGTCGGTTCCCCGTCGAGCGGGCGGCGTCGAGCAGCTCGATGGCGTCAGCCGTTCGGCCGTGCCAGGCCAGGTGACGTGACCGCAACCAGTCGACGCCCGCAGACGGTGAATCGATCTCGTCGAGTCGCTCGATCAGCGCGTCGAGCGGCTCGCCGAGCAGATCGTCGTCGCTCCATCGGGTCCATGCCGCCTCCGCGACGTCCGAGTCGGCGAGCGCTTCGTCGACGCCGGCGAGGTCGGCGGGCACGTCGACCACCGCGTCGACCACCGCCTCCAACCGCTCCGCTGAGGCAACATCGAGCCCGAACTCAACGGTCGCCCGATGCACCCGCTCCGCAACCGGATCGCCGAAGGATTGGTCGTCCGACCCCGCGTGCTGACCCGCCTCGGACACACCGTCGACGTCACTCATGAAGGAGTACTCCCTGGGTTCGAGAACGAGCCATCACACGCTGAACCCGACGTGCGATGACTCATCCTGATGATGCTGAGCGGTGATCGGTTTTCGTCCTGGCAAGGCGGCATGAGCCCTCTCCATCTGGCGATGGAGAGCGGCGAGAGCCAACGCAGCCAGGGCGGAAACCGGCGCCGCTCAGCCGCCGGAGGCTTCGGAGACGGACTGCTTGCCGGCGCTGATCCAGGGCATCATCGAACGGAGCTGGGCGCCCACGGTCTCGATCGGGTGATCCTTGCCCTCCTGCTGCATCCGGTGGTAGTTCGCACGGCCCGACTCGGACTCGGCGACCCACTCGTCGGCGAACTGACCCGACTGGATCTCGCCGAGGATCTCCTTCATGACGGCCTTGGTCTCCGGCGTGATGACCCGCGGACCGCGGGTCAGGTCGCCGTACTCGGCGGTGTCGGAGATCGAGTAGCGCATCCCGGCGATGCCCTCTTCGTACATGAGGTCGACGATCAGCTTCACCTCGTGGAGACACTCGAAGTACGCCATCTCGGGCGCGTAGCCGGCTTCGGTCAGCGTCTCGAACCCGTACTGCACGAGCTTCGTCAGACCGCCACACAGGACGACCTGTTCACCGAACAGATCGGTCTCGGTCTCCTCGGGGAACGTGGTCTCGATCACACCGGCCCGTGCTCCGCCGATCGCCTCGGCGTACGACATGGCGAGTGCCTTGGCATCGCCGGTCGCGTCCTGGTCGACGGCGATCAGCGCCGGCACCCCGCCGCCCTCGGTGTAGGTGCGTCGCACGAGGTGGCCCGGGCCCTTGGGCGCGATCATGATCGAGTCGACACCTTCGGGGGCCGTGATCCGCCCGAACCGGACGTTGAAGCCGTGCGCGAACGCGATCGCGTCGCCGGGCTGCAGGTGGGGGGCGATGTGGTCGTCGAAGATCTGCTTCTGCTCGGTGTCGGGCGCCAGGATCATGACGACGTCGGCCCACTCGGCGGCGTCGTCGATCGACTTGACGGTCAGCCCGGCATTCTCCGCCTTGGCCTTCGACGAGGAACCCTCACGCAGGCCGACGCACACGTCGACACCCGACTCCTTCAGGTTGAGCGCGTGGGCGTGACCCTGCGACCCGTAGCCGATGATGGCGACCTTGCGGCCGCGGATGATGGACGGATCGGCGTCAGCCTCGTAGTAGACGTTGGCGGCCATGGCAGCCCAACCTTTCGGGGTAGTGAGTTGGTAACGGTGTGATGGGTGTGAACGTGGTCAGTTCGCCAGGCGCAGTCGCGCCGAACGGTCGAGCTTCGGAAGAGCGACCCGACCGGTGCGCTGCAACTCGATGATGTTGTACGAGCCCAGGAGCTCTTCGAAATCATCCAGCTTGTCGGGTCGCCCCTCCAAACTGAGCGTCATCGCGTCGGCACCCACGGCGAGGATCTTGCCCTCGAAGATGTTCGACAGCTCGACGACCTGGCCGCGCTCGTCGGGCTGCACCCGCACGGTCGCGAGCAGGAGCTCGCGTTCGACCGAACGGCGCGGGTCGAGCTCGCTGATCTTCACCACGTCGATCAGCTTGAAGAGCTGTTTGACGATCTGCTCCAGGGGCGCCGAGTCGACGTCGACGACGATCGTGATCCGGCTCCGGCCCTCCTCCTCGGCCGGCGCGACGGCCAGCGAGAAGATGTTGTAGCCCCGGCGGGCGAACAGGCTCGCCACGCGGGCGAGCACACCGGGACGGTTCTGCACGAGCACCGACAGGATGTGGTGGGTCGGTGGGGTGTGGTCGGTCACGTTCACTTCAGGAGCTCCCGGTTGTGTTGCTGGGTGGGGTGGACCATGAGGTCGTCGTTCGACTGACCGGCGGGCACCATCGGGAACACGTTCTCGTCCGCGTCGGTCCGGAAGTCGATGACGACGCAGCGATCGTTGATCGAGTTCGCCTTCTCGATCGCCGGAGCGACCTCTTCGGGCGACTCGACGCGGATGCCCACGCACCCCATCGACTCGGCCCACATCACGAAGTCGGGGCACTGGCCCGAGTGCAGGTCGGTCTCGCTGTAGCGCTCGTCGTAGAACATCGTCTGCCATTGGCGCACCATGCCGAGCCAGCCGTTGTTCAGGATCGCGACCTTGATCGGGATGTTCTCGAGGGTGGCGGTGACGAGCTCTTGGGCGGTCATCTGGAAACAACCGTCGCCGTCGATCGCCCACACCGTCCGGTCGGGCTGACCGACCTTGGCCCCGATCGCGGCGGGCACCGAGAAGCCCATCGTGCCGAGCCCGCCGGAGTTGACCCAGGTGTAGGGCTCCTCGAACTTCCAGAACAGCGACGACCACATCTGGTGCTGGCCGACGCCCGCCGTGAGGATCGTGCCGGGGGGCGCCGCATCACGGAGCTGCTCGAGGCAGTACTGGGGCTTGAGAGCCGAACCGGGCTCGGACGACTCGTACACGGTGGGGAACGTCTCCTGCCACCCCGAGATACGACTCTTCCAGGCGCTCGTGTCGGGTTGCGTGACGCCCGCCTGCTGCATGGCGCGGATCTGCTTGATGATCTCGAGGGTCACCTGGCGGCAGTCGCCGACGATCGGCACGTCGGGCTTGCGCACCTTGCCCTGCTCGGCCGGGTCGATGTCGACGTGGATCACCTTGGCGTCGGGTGCGAACGCATCGACCTTGCCGGTGATCCGGTCGTCGAATCGGGCACCGAGCGCGATCAGGAGGTCGCTCTTCTGCATCGCCGTGGTCGTCGCCGCGTTGCCGTGCATGCCGGGCATGCCGAGATTGAGCGGGTGGCTGTCGGGGAACACGCCGCGCGCCATCAGGGTGGTGACCACGTGGATGCCGGTGAGTTCGACCAGCTCGGCGAGCGCGTCGGCTGCACGGGCTTTGAGCATGCCTCCGCCCACGTACAGCACGGGGCGTTCGGCCTCCATGATGAGCTTCGCGGCTTCCTTGATCATCCGCGGGTGGCCTTTGGTGTTGGGCCGGTACCCGGGCAGCGAGGCCAGGACCTCCTCGTCGGTCGGCCAGTGCCACGTCATCTCGTCCTGCAGGATGTCCTTCGGCAGGTCGACGAGCGTGGGGCCGGGTCGCCCGGTGGTGGCGATGTGGAACGCCTGCCGGATCGCCATCGGGATGTCGTCACCCGACATGACCAATTCGTTGTGCTTCGTGCACGAGCGGGTGATGCCGACGGTGTCGCACTCCTGGAAAGCGTCGCTGCCGATCGCGCCCGTGCCGACCTGGCCCGTGATCACGACCATCGGGATCGAGTCCATGTAGGCGTCCATCAACGGTGTGACCATGTTGGTCGCGGCGGGGCCGGAGGTGACCATCGCGACGCCGGGTCGACCGGTCACGTGCGCGTACCCCTCGGCCATGTGGCCGGCGCCCTGCTCGTGTCGGACGAGCACGTGCCGGATGGAGGACTCGAGCAGCGGGTCGTAGGCGGGGAGGATGCAGCCTCCCGGGAGGCCGAACATCACGTCGACCTGTTCCAACTCGAGCGCTCTGATCAGGGCCTGGGCTCCTGTCATCGTCGTCGGCGTCGTCATGGTGCATCTCCTGTGGGCGGGTGGTGTCGAGTCTGGCGAATGGTCCGGAAAAATGAAACGACCTCCCGGGTCGGGAGGTCGGGGCGCACGCGGCGGGGGAAGCCGGGTGCGCTAGTCGATGAGTACTACGAGGGCGCGGAAGCGGGCACGCATGGCGCTGAGTCTGCCAGATCCGACTCGATCGCGCAACATTGGCGCAAAACGATGCCCGCTCGGCGATGTGCGGATCGAATAGCGTCGGCCCATGCGCGTCGAGGAGATCTGGCGGTTTCCGGTGAAGTCGTTGGGTGGGGAACAGCTGGCCGGATGCGACGTCGACGAGCGTGGGCTCGAGTTCGACCGGGCGTGGGGAATCTACGACCCGGCGACCGGGATGGTACTGACCGCCCGGCGGGAACCGACGCTGCTGTTCCTGTCGGCGAATGTCGTCGACGGGCGGCCCGCCATCCGGACCGACACCGGCGACGACGTGTCGACCGACGACGCACTCTCGGCGTGGCTGGGTCGACCGGTCGAGATCAGATCCGCGGCCGACGGCCCCGCCACGTTCGAGAACCCGAGGAACGTCGACGACGAGACCGACTGGACGCAGTGGCAGAGCGCCGGCACCACGTTCCACGACGGCCGGTCGACGATCTCGTTCGTGTCCCGTGCGACGCTGCGCGACTGGGATGTTCGGCGGTTCCGCATCAACCTGACGCTCGACGGCGACGGCGAGGACGAACTCGACGGCACCGTCACCATCGGCTCGTGCCCCTGTCGATCCGCAAGCC
>CAXBAZ010000310.1:0-5404 GCA_963973395.1 uncultured Acidimicrobiaceae bacterium | reverse complement strand
GTCGTGACCGCCGCAATCACCGGCATCGTCATCGCGGCCAGGAGGACGATTCGAGGACCCCGGCGACGCGTCGGCCGAATCGCGCCCACCGGCGGCGTCGCGGCGACACCGTCCGAAGCCAAGGACGCCCGGAACCCGACTTCACCGATAGCAGTATCTAGTAGCGCCCGGCGTGCGGCTGATCGGCCGAGCCCGGGTTCTCACCGCTGGACGTCGAAAACCGCGAGAGAGGGAGATCAAGTCTCTCGGCTGGTCTGCAGCTGGTTGCCAGTGGTCGTCCAGGCGTTCATGCCGCCTTCGAGATCGACGATGTTCGTGTAGCCGAGATCGACCAGCGCGTCAGTCGCCTGAGCCGACATGTTGCCCGATCGGCAGTAGAGCGCGATCGGTGCGTCGAAGTCAGACGGCAAGTCCTCCCACGCGACGACCTCGTCGAACGGAACGAAAGCGTCCGTGCCGGCGATGTGGCCCTCGTACGGGATGTGCACGTTCACCAACATCGCAGATGGCTCGGCGTCGATGAACTCCTCGAAGTCGTCGACTTCGAGGAGTCGGCTCGGCGAGGCAACCACCGTCGCCTGGACCATCGGGTCGACGCTGGCCTGGTTGGTGTCGCCACCGCCACACGCAGCTGCACCCAGCGAGAGCGAGGCCACCAAGGCCGCGAACGACCAGCTAGGAATCGGATACGACATGATGTCATAGACTACGCTGATCGGCTCGTTGGTCCGTTCGTGGTCAGGTCAGTTGCGCCGATCAGCGAACGAGCGGACGCGGCGCAGCTCGAATTTGACCGAGTGGGACTCATGGTCCGCACGCTGCGTCGACCGGAGGGAACGCATTCACTGCAGGATCGCCCGGCCACGCCTCGAAGTGAAGATGGTCGCCGCGAGCGATGCCGGCCTGACCCACGGAGCCGATCACTTCGCCGGCTCGCACGTCACGACTCTCGCCCGCCCAATCGTCGAGGGGGCACAGCAGAACCGCTCGCCTGTGGCGGCTATCAGCCAGACGGCATTGCCGCCGAGGTTGCTCCACTTGAACTCTGCCGATCCGCGCAGAGGCCGGCGGCCGGGTCGGCGACCGAGCAGAACACACACGTCGCCACGACCGTGTCGAAGGTCGCGTCAGCGAACGGCAGCCGGTGCACGTCCGCCTGCTCGAAACGGCAAGGTCCACGAGGTGATCGGCGCGCCGGCGTGCTCTGGCGAGCATTTTGGCCGAGACGTCGATACCGATGACCTCGGGAGGGTAGACGTCCAGGTTCCAGCCGGTGCCGCCGCCCACTTCGAGCACCGCACCCGTACGCTAGAACGCGCAGACGACGTCGGCGACGGGCGACGCCGCCGAGCACGTCCATCGGCCGGTCGATGAGGTCGTAGAATCGTGCGATCCTGTCGTACCTGGCGGCGACGGCGCCTGGGAGGAGGACGCTGGCGAGGCGCGAGTCATCTCAACTGCTCGACCTGTTCCCGGTACTCGTCGGTCGTCAGTTCACCGCAAGCGTAACGTTCGGCGAGGATCTCACGTGCACGATCGATCGGGTCCTTCGGAGTCGACGATGGCGAATTGGCCCCTGACGCGGCTCGTACCAGCCACACCATCAGAACCACGAAGAGGACCATCATGGCGATGCCCCACAACCACATCCACCCGCCGCCCCAGCCATCCATGTGGCCCCAGCGATCGTCGTTGACCGTGGCGAGCAGTCCGCTCAAGTCAGACATCTTCGTTCTCTCCCTTCGTCCTAGAGTTCTCTACGACATGTTGTCGTGGCTCAACGATCGCGCACTGCTCGCGCTGACGGTAGGGGCCAAGGCCCTTACCTCTGGACGGTATGGATGACTGCGTGCAGGGTTGCCTCGTCGGCCCGTTCGAGAGCCTGGGTCGCCCCGCTCCTGGCGAGCGCAATGGGGTCGTGGTCGATCACGCATGGGTTGGCGATGGCCAAGTCCGGTTGGACCGCACCATGCGGCGAACAGCGGCGGTTCGGTTCGCTGTCGGCGCGGTCGCTGGGATCTGACCGGAATGCCGTCGTGTTGCTGCACGGTCTGATCTCGACGGGCGACGTGTTCGGTGCCGCATACGAGCAACTCGCAAGCACACATCGCTTGGTCGTTCCCGACCTGCTCGGGTTCGGACGGTCGATGGACGAGCGGCGTTCGTCGTTCGGGGTCGACGACCACCTCGATGCGCTCGACGAGTTGGCCGAACGCACTGGCCTGTTCGACTCACCGCGTTGGACGCTTGGCGCGCACTCGATGGGGGTGTTGCTCGCCCTCCGATGGGCGACCCGTCACCCCGATCGAGTGGTCCGCGTGGTCGGGTGGGGAGCGCCGATGTATGCGTCCCCAGACCGGGCACGACGAGAGGTCGCCGGAAGCGTGATGGCGAGATCGTTCGCGCTCGACACCTCGCTGGCGCAGAAGGCGTGCGCGCTGAGCTGTCGCCACCGTACGGCGGCGGGCTGGCTGAGCGCCCTGGCAGAGCCACGACTCCCCGTCCCGATAGCTCGGCAGGCGCCGCTGCACACCTGGCCGGCGTATCGCGACGCGGTCCGCCACCTGGTGATCGACGTCGACTGGGACGAGCTCATGTCCATGTGTGAGGACCTCGGGATCGAGGTCCGGCTCGTGTGGGGAGCACGCGATCCGGTCGGCGACTGGTCGTTCGCTGAGCGACTCACATCCGGTCGCGCCGCTCACGTCGACGTGCTGGACCACGGCGACCATCGGCTGCCAATGACGGACCCGATGACGTGCATCTCCCAGCTCTGCGATTGTTCGATCCGTGGCCGTTCAGCGAGTCATCACCCGACGGAAAACGAACGCGGCGAGTCCGGTCAGGGCGGTGAGCCAGACGAGGGCGAGCACGAGTGAGCCGGCCTCGTCGAAACCTGGTGGTTAACGCGGCGTCCACCGCGACCTGCATCGCGCCATGGGCGGGGAGAAACCGACCCCAGGCGGTGGTGCAGGGTCGAACACGACGTTCTGGCCGACACCGATGTCGATGAACGGCAGAGCAGCAGGAGCAGGTAGAACACAATCAGTCGGGCGACCGCCGAAATGGGGCCATGACAGTCAATGAGTTCGCCTCCTGGCTATATCTGAGCTTGTTCACTCCGCGGATCGGGCCGGAGGCAGCGGATGTGGCCGTCACGCAACCATCGTAAACGAGACTGACAATCTTTGCGGGCACAGCGGCACTCGCGATCCTGCGATTGTTGCGCCGCTCGGCGATGCGCTGATAGTCCGGTTTCAAGAGGTCGCCAGTCTTCTGGACGGCCTCGACAGCGGCCCACCGCACGAGCCGGCAGCCTTGCTTGGTGATGTGACCCTTGACGAGGGGGTGTGTCGGACTCTCGATGTGACGGAAACGAGCCCGATCCACGAACACAGATGGCGAGCGGTCGGGAACCGGTCCACGTTGCCGATGGCGTCGACGAACCCCGCCCAAGCACCGGTCCGACCCCGCAATTCGCCTAGATCGCCTGCCAGCCGCCATGCCTGCGAGCGCGGTGCGGACCTCGCGTTCGGCCACGGCGACTTTGCGATCAGCACTCAACCCTCTCGGCGGCGGGAGACCCCGGCCTTCCACTAGGACCCGACGAACCAGCCAACGTCAACGGCTTCGGGGAGTCACCGTGAGGCGGGTCACCGTCGTGACGACGGACTGCAAGCGGGATCGGTAAAGAACAGCGAGCTGGAGCACGCCAGATCGATACTGGCGTGTTGGATCCCAGGGGTCGCCCCAGTGATCCACCACCGTGGTACGGGGCCATCACCGCATCAGCGAGGTCCAGTTCCCGTAGGACTCCTTGATCTCGCCTCTGCGAACAGACAGGAGCGCAACGGCCGCACCTGTGATGGCGACGGCAGCTGCATAGCCGGCGTCAGGGTCGGCGAGGAACACGAACCCAGCGACGGCGACGCCAGCCGGCACGTTGATGAACCGAAGTGCCCGGACCGGCTCGGCGAGCGCGACGACGGCTGCAACGATGATAAAGGCGCCGCCGATGTGGGCGACGTCGGCGGCGCCGCTGCGGATGTCGACACCGAAGACGGCAGGTGCTGCGAGGAGCCAGACACCGAGCACGGTGACGGTCACGAGGTTCCACGGTGCGCTCGCGCCCCACAGCGACGCACGAAAGACTTCGCCTGGCTCGTCGTGGGCAGCGGCGATCGATGGCGTGCGTTCGTCGGGTGTGGAGTCGCCCGCCTCTCCGCCCAGCCAGAACACCTTCCATGCCGAGCCGTCACGGTCGCCTCTGCGCACGGCGTTCCGTACGTGTTGTCCCATGGCCACGACCTCGTCCACCGTGAGCATGATCATCGGCAACATGACCATTGCTGCGAGCAGGGCCAACGTCGACCAGAGTTGCACGACCACTGGTTGCGACATGACGAGAGCGATGTGCGACAACCCGAGCGGTATGACCAAGATGCCGAACATCGCGACCATCCACGGCATGGTCCTCCAGCGCCCTCGGCCTCCCATGAACCCCATGAGGAACTCGAACGAATAGGCAACGGCGCCCAGACCGCCGTCGGAGATCGGCCACATGTGGGACATCTCCGAGTCGAGGACTGGTTGGGTGCCGGACTCGAACCCGAAGAACGGGTCCCAGACATGATCGATGTAGCCCAGCTGGTAGGCGGCGAGATACCGGGAGACCACGAGGCCGGCGAAGCCGAGCGCGATCAGGATCGAACGTTGTGACCAGCTGGACGGGTTGTATGACCAGCCGGGTGGGACTGGTGGACCCATCTGCATGAACGTGACCATGTTCGGCATGCCGGGGATCAAGATGAGTCACCCTGGGTCTGTTGGAGGCTCGGGCTATTGGTTTCCAAACCCGGCTGGGGTGGTCTGTTGGGCAGCATAGAACGCTGCTTCGAACTCGTCGGGCGGGACATCGTGGCAGTGGCTGTGGAGGCGGTCGGCGTTGAACCAGTGCACCCAGCTGAGGGTGGCGAGTTCGAGTTCGTCAACGTCGTCCCAGAGTTTCGGGGCGTCAGGCCCGTAGACGCACTCGGCCTTGTAGAGCCCGTTCGTTGTCTCGGCGAGCGCGTTGTCGTAGGAGTCGGCGATCGTGCCGATCGATGGTCGGGCGCCGATCTCATCGAGGCGTTCGGTGAATCGCACGGACGTGAATTGCGACCCCGCATCCGAATGTGTCACGAGACCGATCAGTCGCTGGCCGCCGCGTGAGCGTCTCGCCATCTCGAGCGCGTCGAGGACCATGTCGGTCTTCATGTTCGACGCGACCCGCCAACCGACGATCCGGCGGGAGAACGCATCGACGATGAAGCAGACGTAGCCCATCCCGGATCTGGTGTGGACGTAGGTGATGTCCTATGCCGACCTCCGGACTATGCCGATGTTCCTCAGGCCTTGCTTTGAT
>CAXBAZ010000309.1:0-5406 GCA_963973395.1 uncultured Acidimicrobiaceae bacterium | reverse complement strand
ACTCGTGGAACGGCGTGGCCTCGACGGTCGCGTCGCGATCGTGACCGGAGCCGGTAGCGGCATCGGCCTCGCGACGGCCCGACGGCTCGCGGAGGAAGGGATGTCGGTCGTGGTGAGCGACATCGATCGAACCAGCGCCGAACAGGTCGTGGACGGGATCCGTGCCGACGGCCGTTCCGCGACGGCGATCGTCGCGGATGTCGCCGATGAGACACAGGTCGCGGCGATGGTGGCGGCGACCCTCGAGGAGTACGGCCGGATCGACGTGTTGCACAACAATGCCGGTGCCGTCGAGCTCGACACGATCGGTCGCGACGGCGACATCCGGCGCCTCGACGTGGAGGTGTGGGATCGCACCATGGCCGTGAACCTCCGGGGCGTGATGCTGTGCACCAAGCATGCGGCCTCGATCATGGCCGACGCCGGCCGCGGCTCGATCGTCAACACGAGTTCGGGGTCGGGCCTGACCGGGCACTCCACGCGCTCGGCGTACGGTGCATCCAAGGCGGGTGTGAACATGTTCACCCAATACACGGCGACCGCGTTCGGACGTGACGGGATCCGCTGCAACGCGATCGCCCCCGGTCTGATCATGACGCCGGCTGCCGAGCGCAATCTGACCGAGAGCGACGTCGACATGTTCGCCCGTCACACACTCACCCGACGCCTCGGTACCCCCGAGGACATCGCCGCCATGGTCGCCTTCCTGGCGTCGGATGAGGCGGGGTTCATCACCGGTCAGATCATCTCGGTCGACGGTGGTGCGTTGGCGCACTCACCGACCTACGCCGAAGTGGAGATCCTGCGGAGCCAGAAGGATCACGATCGGTCCCGCGTCGGCAAGCTGCCGTCGTGAACGGACCGGCACTCGGGCCCTACGACGAGTGCTCGTTCCGGGTCGCGATGGCGCGTCGGATCCTGGCGCGCGAGGGTTGCGACACCGGGATCGCGCAGCACGTGAGCGAGCGCGACGACGCAGGCCGGATCTGGGTGTCACCGCTGGAGTTCGGGGAGTGCTGTCGACCGGACGACGTGGCCGCGTTCGGTCTCGACAGTTCCCTCGACGGTTCCCTCGATGGCGTCGACGCCGAGCGGGCCGCAGGGTACGCGTCCGACTACATCGAGCTCTACCGTCGACGGAACGATGTCCGGGCCGTCGTTCACAGCCATTCGTTCTGGGCCATGGTGCTGTGCGCACGCGGTGAGCAGATCGGCATGTACAACAGCACTGCGTCGCTGCTGTACGACCGCCAGGTGACCTGGGCCGACCCGATCGATCCGGATCGCTCGCGCGGGCAGCGTCTGGCCGACGCGCTCGGCGATCGCGAGATCTTGCTGATGAAGCACCACGGTGTGGTGATCGCCTCGGCGTCGCTGGAACGGGCAACGGTGCTCGCCTGTGTCGTCGAGCAGCAGGCGCGGCTCCACCTCGAGGCGAGTGGCCGCGGCGCGACCGAGATGTCCGACGATCACCTGCGGTCCACCAAGGACGCCCACGATCGTGCATACATCGGGCACAGCAGGTCGGCGCACGTGCGACGCCTCCGCGCCCTGGACCCCGGCTTCTTCTAGCGGCGTCAGCGCGCAGTGGATGGGCGATGCGACAGGTGGGTTGACGCGACGAGGCCGCCTTCGCCTGTCGTGTCGAGGTGAAGGCGGCCTGTCGCCGGGGGGATCTGATGGTCAGCGAGGCGGGATCTCGATGGCTTCCTCGGTCGTCGCCACGCCGTCGGCGTCGTACGACACGACGACCTGCTGGTGGTTGAAGATCTGGGCGCCGTCGGCCTTCCACTCCGGAGCACACGCTCCGTCGGTGAAGGAGATGTCACGCAGAGCGCCGGCCACCGCTTCGTGCTCACTCGACCCGGCAGCCTCGATGGCTGCAGCCGCGAGGTTGATCGCGTCGTAGGTGACCATGCCGATCAGGTCGGGTGACGCCTCGTACGCTTCGTTGTAGGCGGCGATGAACTCGGCGGCCGGGTCACGACTGTCGTCGGACGGATTGCAGTTGAGCACGCCGTACAGGTTCTCGAGTTGTTCCGGAGTGATCAAGCCGTTGGATGCCACCGTCGATGCCGACGAGCCGGACAAAGTGGGCATCTCCAGGCCAGCTTGGGCGAACGCCTGGAGCTGGGCGGCCAGGGGGTTCGGGTACGAGTAGTTGAGGATGACATCGGCGTCCTTGGTGTCCTGGACCTCGCGAGTGAAATCGTCGGCTGTCGTGCTGTGGGCCAGGTTGGCCACCAGGTTCAGGTCGGGGTCGGCGTCGATCGCGGCCGCGCCGGCATCGGACGATCCGGTACCGAAGCTCTCGTCGGTATGCAGGATCGCGATGTCGGTCGCGCCGAGCGAGTCCTTGGCGAAGGTGACGAACGACCCTGCCGCCTCGGCTTCGTCGGCTTGGAGCTGGAAGAACCACTCGCTCCCGACCGGGAGCCCGTCGATAATGGGGTAGGCGCCGATCCCGATGACCGGGATTTCCGCGGCGTCGACCTGTCGCGCAAGGGCTGCCACGGTGGGTGCGACGAATCCGACAATGAGGTCGGGATCCATTCCCTCGGCCTCGAGGAACTGGCTCGTCAAGGTCTGCACGTCGACAATCGACGCCGGGAGACGGGTTGCTTCGATCATCCGGCCCCCGACGCCGCCGGCGTCATTGATACGCTGGATCGCGAGTTCGGCCGCGTTCTGCATCGAGTCGATGCCGTAGTCGCTCTCGCCCATGACTTCCCACATGAGGACGATCTCGATCGGGTCGTCCGAGCCTTCGGCCGGACCCTCGCTCGATTCCGCTGTGTCGGCGGTGTCGGCCGATTCAGCGGTGTCCGCCGTGTCGGCCGGGCCCTCGCTCGATTCGGCAGTGTCGGCCGACTCGGCAGTGTCGGGCGCGGTCTGATCTCCTGTGTCGGCGTCCAGAGCGTCGTCGTCGTCGGATCCGCAAGCGGCGGCCGTGAGCGCGAGTACCGCTGCGACTCCGACCACTCGAGTGAATCGCCCACGTCGACGTTTCGATCGTGTTGATGAATACATGTGAACTCCCCTGTCCGGACGTGACCGGGAGTGGCCCGCCGCATTCGTTGTTCTTAAAATCTATAACTTATAGATGAAACAATCAACTTGGCGGGCGTGCAGCACCAACGGGCACTCGGGTGGCCAGAATTTTCGCCGGTCGGCGTGTCGACGCGTCGTGTTGATCAGAGGTCGGTGAACAAGCGACGAACAGCGTGCAACCGTCGTCGCCGCCGAGGGTGCAGGCCTGTGCCTTCTCGTTCGGCGCGCCCCAGGTCGTCACGATCGCACCGCTCGCATCGACGTGCACGATCTCGCTGGTATGTGGGTCGCCGAACCAGACACCGCCGTCGCGGTCCATGGTCATGCCGTCCGGACCTCGTTCGGGCAGTTCGGAGAACACCCGCCGATTCGTCAGCGAGCCGTCCGGTTCGATATCGAAGGCGGTGATTCGCTCGCCGCGGGGTTCGGCGACGAGGAGCGTGGACCCGTCCGGCGTCGTCACGATGCCGTTCGGAAACCACAAGTCGTGCGCCACCTGCCGCGCTACACCACTCGGATCGACCATGACCAGTGCAGCCGGCCGACGCTCGGCGCCACCGACGTAGTCGTACCCGAAGTTGCCCACGTACGCGCGACCGAGACGATCGACGAGCATGTCGTTGCAATCGCCGCCGGTGAGTTCGCTCAGATCCGACCAGAGCACGGGACCGTTCGTCCCGAGCTTCATGACCGATCGGGTCCGCATCGAGACGACGAGCAACGAACCGTCGGGAGTGAACCCCAGACCACTGGGAAGCCCATCGATCTCCGCCAAGGTCTCGGGCTTGCCACCGGGTCGGACTCGCTGGACCACGCCGCCGAAGATGTCGGAGTAGTACAGGAAACCGTCGCGCCACCGCATTCCCTCAGGAAAGGCCAAGCCGTCGACGACGACATCCCAGTTCGGCGACGAGGTCACGACGACATGCCGAACGCGGCGCGCAGCTCGGTACCGATCTGGGCGATCGCGGCGTCCGCGGCTTCGAGGACGCCCGTGAACATCAGAAACGAGTGGAACATCCCGTCGTACACGGTCACGACCGTCGGTACCCCGGCCTCGGCGAGGGCGCAACCATAGGCCTCGCCCTCGGAACGCAGCGGATCGTGCCCCGGAAGTACGAGCAAGGCGCGGGGGAGGTCGTCGAACCGGTCGGCGCGCAAGGGGGAGGCGTACGGATCGCCGGCCGCAGATTCGGCGGTTTCGTCGTTCGGGAGGTATTCGCGCCAGTAGTACTGGACTTCAGCCGAGGTGAGACCGTTCGTCGTCCCCTGGGAACGGTGCGATTCGGTGTCGAAGCGGTGGTCGATCACCGGGTACATCAGAATCTGTGACGATATCGATGGGCCCGAACGGTCACGAGCCATCAAGGCGACGACCGCTGCGAGGTTCCCTCCGGCACTATCGCCGGCGAGATTCCAGCCAATCGAGCGCGGCGTAGCAGTCTTCGACCGGCACCGGGAAGCGATGCTCGGGGGCGAGTCGATAGTCGACGGACGCGAAACAGCACCCCGTGATGTTGGTGAGAGTCCGGCAGAGACCGTCGTGCGAGTCCAGGTCGCAGACGACCCATCCGCCGCCATGGAAGAACACGACGAGAGGGAGGACCTCGTCGGGATCTGCATCGACCGGACGGTAGATCCGGACCGGGATCGTCCCGTACGGCCCGACGGCTTCGATGTCCGTGACTTCGCCGACCGGCTCGGGGGAGTCGGGAATGACGTCGCCGGCACGTTCCTTGATGAGCCGGCGCATCTCGGTGCCCGTGATCGTCGGGTCGGGGGGTGGGAAGGTCGCCGACATCTGGTCGACGATCGTTCGGGCTCGTGGATGGAGCGTCACAATGTTGGTCCCTTTCCTGCTGGTCGATCGGATGGTGAGTCGTGGTGCAATTCGGCGTCGTCGAGCGGGGCGGGGTGTGCGGCGTCGAGATCGGTTTGCCCGAGGAACTGGTTGATGAGTTCGCGGCGACCACCGAGTTCTGTCGACGGTCCCGACATCACGATCTGACCGCCGACGAGAACATGTGCGCGGGTGCAGACTCTGAGTGCCATCGTGGTGTTCTGCTCGACGATCAGCATCGGCAACCGACTGCTGACTTCGCGGAGGGCGGCGAACAACTCGGCGACGACGATCGGGGCGAGGCCGAGTGCGGGCTCGTCGAGCATCAACATGCGTGGACCGGCCATCAGTGCTCGACCGATCGCGACCATCTGTTGCTCGCCGCCGGACAGCGCCCAGCCGTCGCGTTTGCGGAGCGGTGCGAGGGCCGGAAACAGGTTGAGCACGTCGTCGAGCTCGAACTCGCTGTCACGCCCGCTCCGAGCGGATTGTCCGACGAGCAGATTCTCCTCGAC
>CAXBAZ010000308.1:0-5413 GCA_963973395.1 uncultured Acidimicrobiaceae bacterium | reverse complement strand
CCGGGGAGCTCCATCGCCGCCCGCCCCGCCGCGAGCAGTTCCCAGGCCTCGACGGCATTGAGTCGGAGCGGTCGCGTGAACAGGCGCGGCACGCCGACCCAGATCATGCCGTCGTCGATGAAGACGTCGATGAGTTCGTCGACGAACGGAGGCAGCCCGCACATCGCGACGAGTTCGAGATCCCGTGCGATCTCGGCTTCGGTCAGGTCGAACCGCTGCGCCGTCTCGGCGACGGAGACCTCACCCCGCTCCATCAGCCACGGGAGCATGACGAGTAGGCGACGGACCCGGTCCTCCGCACCACGGGGTCCGCGCCGGGCGGTCGTCATGCGAGCGCAGCCCGGAGGAAGGCGACGACGTCGTCGCGCAGGTCGGCCGGTTCGAGCACCTCGGCGTGATCGAGGTGGCCGAGCAGCCACGACCGGAACGCCGGCACGTTGGCGCAGGGCACGGCGACCTCGACGGATCCGTCGTCGAGGTGCCGGTGCACACGGTCGGACCCGAGATCGCGGACGACGTCGGCGGCCCGGGCGGCGTCGATCAGCACTCGGGCGTCCGGCGTGGCGGCGTCGGCGCCGATCATCTTCGGATCCTCCGGGAACGCAGTGCGCGGATCGAAGTCGGCGGGTCGTTCGAACGGTTCGCGATCGGCATCGATCGTGACGCGGTCCTCCATCCGGTCGATGCGGTACGTACGGCGCTCCTCCCGGGCATGGTCGAAACCGATCAGATACCAGTAGCCGTCGCGGAGGAGGAGGCCCCACGGGTCGACGACACGATCGAGGTCGTGGTAGCGGAACGTGACCGTCCGCCGTGCCGACACCGCTTCGCGCAGCGCGGGCAGGTCGGCGGCGTCGGGCAGGTTCGCCACCACGGTGGCTCCACGGTCGATGACACCGCCACCGAGCTTCCAGAGTGCGTCCTGCGCGGAAGCGGAACCCGGACGGGTGGCAGCGAGCGCGACCTGGAGCGCCCGCGTCTCGTCGTCGTCGAGTTCGAGGCCACCGAGCTCGTACCGCTCACGGTCGATCCAGTAACGGGTCTGGCCGGCCTCGGCACCGCCGATGATCTCCTGTTCGATCGGCACGCCGATCTCACGCAGCGCGGCCTTGTCGCGCTCGAACGCCGCCCGACGGGCGGTCTGCGATTCGGGATACTGGCCGCTCAGCTCACCGGCGATCTGTACCAGGCTGAGCGGTTCGGCGGTCTCGAGCAGCAGCGCCAACAGGTTCGTGAGGCGTTCGACGCGGTCGGCCATACGTCAGCGGTGGTAGTCGTAGAAGCCCCGGCCCGCCTTGCGGCCGAGCAGGCCGGCGTCGACCATCCGGGACAGCAGCGGCGGCGGCGCGTACAGAGGCTCCTTGAACTCGGCGTACAGGCTCTCCGCGACGGCGAGCGTGGTGTCGAGCCCGATCAGATCGGTCAGGTGCAGCGGCCCCATCGGGTGGCTGCAGCCCTCGACCATGCCGGTGTCGATGTCCTCCGCCGACGCGAAGCCCGACTCCATCATGCGGATCGCGGACAGCAGGTACGGGATCAGCAGGGCGTTCACCACGAAGCCGGCACGGTCCTGGCTCTTGATGACCCGCTTGTGCAGGACCTCGGTGGCGAACGTCTCGCTGCGCTGCGTGGTCTCGTCGCTCGTCATGAGGCTCGTCACCAGCTCGACGAGCTTCAGCACCGGCACCGGGTTGAAGAAGTGGATACCGATCACCTGCGACGGGCGCTGGGTCGCCGTGCCGAGCTTCATGATCGGGATCGAACTCGTGTTGCTGGCCAGGATCGCATCGTCCGCGGTCACCGCCCGGTCGAGCTGCTTGAAGATGTCGACCTTCATCGCTTCGTCCTCGACGACCGCCTCGACGACCAGTTGGCGGTCGGCGAGATCGTCGATGTCGGTCGTGAAGCTCAGGCGGGCCAGTGCGTCGTCTCGTTCCTGCTCGGTCATCTTCCCCGAGCCGAGTCCGCGGTCGAGCGACTTCACGAGCCGGGCCCGGCCGGCCTCGGCCGCTTCCTCGCTGATCTCGCGGACCACGACGTCGAGCCCGGCGCGGGCCGAGACCTCGGCGATGCCCGAGCCCATCAGGCCACATCCCACGACGCCGATTCGTTCGATTGTCGGTGCAGAGTCACTCATAGACGGACGATTCTGCCGTACCGGAGCGTCGACGCCATCACTTCCGCGCAACTCCCCGGCGGATCCCCCGCAACTCCCCGGTGTATCCCGGGCGACTCTCCGGCGATGATTTTCGGATCACCACTCGGACGGCGACGGCCGCTTCACGGCTGACGGCGGCTGCGATACCAGGCGATCGCGGCGTTGGTGCCGGAGTCGTGCGCCGAGGGGTCAGGCTCGTCGGTCAGTTCCGGCGTGATCCGATTGGCGAGTTCCTTGCCGAGCTCGACGCCCCACTGATCGAAGCTGTTGATACCCCAGATCGTGCCCTGCACGAACACGATGTGCTCGTAGAGCGCGATCAGCTGGCCCAACACCGACGGCGTCAGCCGATCGGCCAGGATCATCGTGCTCGGTCGATCGCCCGGGAAGTGGCGATGCGGTTCGTCGACGTTCTCCCGACCGAACGCCAACGCCTCGGCCTGCGCGAACAGGTTCGCCATCAGCAGATCGTGGTGGTGCTGGTACGGGTGGTTCGGCCGGGCGAAGCCGATGAAGTCGGCGGGCACGACCCGGGTGCCCTGGTGGAGCAGTTGGTAGAACGCGTGCTGGCCGTTCGTGCCCGGCTCACCCCAGACGATCGGGCCGGTGTCGCCGTCGACCGGACGTCCGTCGAGATCGACGCGTTTGCCGTTCGACTCCATGTCGAGCTGCTGCAGGTACGCAGGGAAGCGGGCGAGTTCCTGCGCGTACGGCAGCACCGCCTTGGTGTCGCGGCCGAGCACGTTGGCGTTCAACACGCCGATCATTCCCATGAGCACGGGCGCGTTCTCGGCCGGCGGGGCGGTGCGGAAGTGTTCGTCGATGGTGTGGAAGCCGTCGAGGAACTCCCGGAACGCGTCGGGGCCGATCATGATCATCACCGACAGCCCGATCGCCGAGTCGACCGAGTAGCGGCCACCGACCCAGTCCCAGAATCCGAACATGTTGTCGGTGTCGATGCCGAACGCTTCGACGCGTTCGTCGTTGGTGGACACCGCCACGAAGTGATCGGCGACCGCCGACTCACCGAGCTCGTCGACGAGCCAGCTCCGAGCGGTACCGGCGTTGGTCAACGTCTCGATCGTGCCGAACGTCTTCGACGCGACGATGAACAGTGTCGACTCGGGACGCACCTGCTGGAGCACCGAGTGCACGTCGGCGCCGTCGACGTTCGACACGAAATGGGCGCGCAGCCGCGGATGGGAGAACGATGCCAGTGCCTCGGTCACCATCGCCGGTCCGAGATCGCTGCCACCGATGCCGATGTTGACGATGTCGGTGATGCGTTCGTCGTCGCGGATGCGGTCGGCGAAGGCCGCCATCGCGTCGAGCACAGCATGCACGTCGGGCACGACGTTCTCGCCGTCGGCCATGACGACGGCGTCGGACGGTGCCCGCAGCGCCGTGTGCAGGACGGCACGATCCTCGGTGACGTTGATGTGCTCGCCGTCGAACATCGCGTCGCGCCGGGTGAGCACGCCGGCTCCGACCGCCCAGTCGACGAGTTCGGCTCGGAGGCGATCGTCGATCGGCTGCTTCGAGTAGTCGATCCGCAGCGCACCCGCGTCGACCACGTAGCGGTCGGCCCGTTCGGGGTCGGCCCCGAAGAGGTCGGCCAACGTGTGCTCCACGGTGGCCTCGGTCACGGACGTCGGAATCGTGCTCACCGCACCGACGCTACCGACGCGGGTGGGGCGGCCGCATCGTCGACGAACACCCATGTCGATGTCGAGCGGACCGCCGTGATCGGCAGCGCCGGGTCGTGCAGCAACCATCGTTCGACCATCTCACGTTTCGATTCGCCGACCGTCAGGACCGCACGTGATCGGGCACCGTTCACGACCCGTCTCGTGAGCGTCATCCGTGGCACGCCGTGGAACTCGGGTATCACTTCGACCGTCCGGTCGGAATCGATCGGACCGGCGTCACCCGGCGGCCACGACGCGGTGTGGCCGTCGTCGCCGATCCCGAGGTGCACGACATCGAAGCGGTCCGGCAGGAGTGCGCCGTACTGCCGCGCCGCGCGCCGCAGGTCGGAGGCGGTGACGGGCATGAGGCGGACACGACACGGGAGCGCCACGAGTTGACCGGCGTTGCGTCGCTCGTCCCCGTCGGGGGCGACACGCTCGTCGACCTGCCACACTGTGGTCGTCTCCCAGGGCACCTCCTCGTCGAGCAGCGCGGCGATCATCGGTGGGGCGGTGCTGCCACCGCTCAACGCCAACCTCGCTGCTCCTCGGCGCCGATGTGCGTCGCGCAGGCGCCGGGCGATCCAGACCGCTGCACGTTCGGCTGCATCGGGGCCCACACGGATGTCCATGTCCCGAGTGTGACATCTTCCGCGACATCTGCGAGGTCGGTCGCACGACGCGCCCCGTAGCGTTGCGGCGTGGATCGACGAGAACTCCGGGGGCTCCAGGCCGCGATCGTCGCCTACACGCTCTGGGGCCTGCTGACCATCTACTGGAAGCAGCTCACGGGCCTCGACGCGCTCGAGTTGATCGGCTGGCGGGTGGCGACCGCGGCGACGGTGATGGCGGCGATCGTCACGGCGACCGGGCGATGGCCGACCGTCGTCGGCGCGCTCCGCGACACCGCCGTGCTGCGGAGGGTCGCGCTCGCATCGGTGTTGCTCACGGTCAACTGGACCACGTACGTCTGGGCGGTCGTCAACGACCGGGTGATCGAGACCGCGCTGGGCTACTTCCTGGCTCCGCTGGGCACGATGGCACTCGGGGTGACGCTGTTGGGAGAGAGCTTGACATCGCTCAAGCGGGTCTCGATCGGGTGCGCCGGAGTCGCGGTCGTCGTGCTCACCGTGTCGTACGGGCAGGTGCCGTGGGTCGCGCTGCTGCTCGCTGCGTCGTGGTCGTGGTACGGGCTCACGAAGCGGCGCGTGCCGCTCGATCCGATCGAGAGTCTGACGAGTGAACTGCTGGTGCTGGCGGCACCGGCGGTGGTGCTGGTCGCAGCGGGGTGGTTCCGGACCGAGGGCATCCCGTCGCAGGCGGTCGGCATTTACTGGGCGTTCCTCCTCGGTTCCGGCGCGATCACCGCCCTGCCGCTGCTGATGTTCGCCTACGCCGCGCAGCGGGTGCCGTTCACGCTGCTGGGTCCGACGAACTACCTCGTGCCGCTGATCAACTTCCTGCTCGGTTGGTTGGCGTTCGGCGAGGAACTGCCCGTCGAGCGCTTCATCGGATTCGGGCTCGTGTGGCTCGCGCTGGTGCTGGTGACGATCGACATGGCGCGGCG
>CAXBAZ010000307.1:0-5445 GCA_963973395.1 uncultured Acidimicrobiaceae bacterium | reverse complement strand
CGCTTCGGCTTCGACAACTTCTCCATCCGAGCTCTCGGGTGGGACGCCGACCGCCTCGTCGACTATTCCGCCGAACAGCAGGTCAGCGCCCTGCTCCTCTCGGACCTCGACGTCTACGAATCGCACGACGAGGTCTACCTCCGGGATCTCCGTCAGAAGGCGGATTCCCACGGCATCGCCCTCTATGCCGGCACGGGCGGCATCTGCCCGACCGCCCACGGGTTCTCCGACAAGTGGGGCACGGCCGAGGAGCACCTGGAGCTCGCCCTCCGCATCGCACAGGCTGTCGGCTCTCCCGTCGTCCGCTGCTACCAGGGCTTTTCCGAAGATCGCCGAAGCCCAGGCGGCATTCGCGCACGAATGGGCGACACGCTGCAGGTACTGGGCAACGTCACATCGTTCGCCGTCGACGTCGACGTCAGGATCGCGATCGAAAACCACGCCGGCGACATGCGCGCCAGCGAACTTCGTGACCTGATCGAGGCGGCCGGTCCCGAGTTCGTGGGCGCCACCACCGACAGCGGGAATGCCCCGTGGGCGCTCGAGGACCCACACGAGAACCTCGAGATCCTCGGCCCGTACACGGTGTGTTCCGGCCTGCGCGACAGCATGATCTGGCAGGACGCGGACGGAGCGCAGGTCGCTTGGACCGCCCTGGGCGAGGGCATCGTCGACATGACCGCATACCTCGAGCGCTTCGTCGAGCTCTGTCCCGACGCCCCCGTCATCGTGGAGACCATCAGCGGCGTCTCCCGCGGTCTCCCCTATCTCCGTTCCGAGTTCTGGCCGCCCTACGACTCGGTGAGCGCGCCCAGTTTTGCCCGCTTCCTCGCGCTCGAGCGGAAGGGTGTACCTGTTCCCGCCGTCCTACCTGCCGGTGTCCGACCTGCGGGTGATCGACAACAGGCGGAACAGCTCCATCAACTGGCAGAACTCGAGCGCAGCCTCACCTGGTGTCGCGAGCACCTGAACCGAACCTGACACCGCCGACGGAGGGCTCGTGTGTTCCCAGGAGAACCGGATCAACCGACGAAGATGCAGAACGGGTGACCCTGCGGATCCGCATACACGCGCAGCGGCTCGTCGACATCGTCGATGCGGTCGAGGATCAAGACGGCGCCGAGACCGATCGCTCTGTCGTGCTCGATCCGGAGTTCCTCGACCGACTCCACCGTCGTGTCGAGATGGAGTTGCTGTGGAACCGTCGGGTCCGGCCACGACGACGCCGCGAGTTCGTCGACCTGCTGGAACGCCAACGGCACGCCGTCGTCGTTGCGGAGGACGAGCCAGTCCGATCCTCTGGGGTCGGGTTCCCCCGGCGTAGGCGGCTCGTCCCCGGACCGATAGCGCAAGCCGAAGAGTTCACGATAGAACTCGGCGAGCCCGCGGGCGTCGGTCGTGTCCAGCACGACCTGTCGAATTCGTGGTGGCATCACACCCCCTCCCCTCGCAAGTATTCCTCCCCGCCCGAGCGGGCACCAGTCGGCCGGCGAACACACCGACGACGTCCGCGATCCATCGGTGACGGTTGCGGCACGCTCACTGACGTCGACGCCTCACGCCCAGAGCCGAGATCGACACACCCGTTCGGCCCTCCGCCGGGCGCTCTCGGGAGGATCACACGCATGCGGGCAACGGTCGCCGATCTACCGCGATCCGATTCCAGATCGTGGACGTAGCGCAGCGCGACGCGGGACGACCTCGATGGTCACGGTGTTCCGCTCACGGAGTGCGGTCGTGCGCAGGTCGGTCGACGAGCAGGCCGTCGACGAAGATGTCGAGGTGGCGATGGGCGAGGCGTCGTTCCTCCTCGGCGGGGAGCCCGACGGCGAGCGGTCGACACGCTCGGATGATCGCGAAGCCGACGTCGAGCGATGTGGCATCCGGCCGCATCCGCCCGTCACCCTTGGCGCGGTCGACGATGCCGTTGAGGAGCGCGTCGGCCCGCGCCCGCCGCTCTGGCCAGTTTGCGTCGTCGAGCAGACGGTGGATGAGGTGCAGCGCTCCCAGCCCGTCGTCGACGGCCCGATGCATGTACTGCCGCAGCGCGTCCGCGCCGCTCTCCGCGGTGTCGAGGAGTGCCTCGCCGTCGGCGAGGGTGCGGTCGATGACGTGGAGAGCTACGGCGCGTAGCAGCGTCTGCTGGTCCGGGAAGTGGCGGTACAGGGTGCCGATGCCGACGCCGGCTCGCTTCGCGACCGCGTCGCGTGCCGGCTCGCCGCCGACCTCGAGGATCAGGTCGACCGCTGCGTCGAGGAGTCGCTCCCGGTTCCGGCTCGCGTCAGCTCGCATCGGTGGCACCATCCTGCTCGCCCGCTCGCCCGCGTCGCCGGTACTTCTCGTCGGTGTCGACCATCATCGCCGCCCATCTTTCCGTCGCGGTTGGACCTCCACGTAAACGGAGTATATTCCTCCGCTTAGGAATGTCGGGGACGAAGGGGAAACGGAATGTCGTCGAACAAGCGTGGGGCGAACCTCACGTCGAGTGCGCCCGGCGAGTGCAGCGTCGTGATCGTCGGGGCCGGCCCGACCGGGCTGATGTTGGGGGCCGAGTTGGCGATCGCCGGGGTCGACGCGTCGATCATCGAGCGGAGGCCCGATCAGCACGTCGACGGCTCGCGCGCCGGCGGCCTGCTGCCGCGCTCGTTGGAGGTGCTGGACCAGCGCGGCGTCGTCGACCGGTTCCTCGACGCCGGTCACACGTTCGGCGCCCACGGGTTCGGTGGGATCCCGTTGGATCTGAGCGATCTCCCGACGCGTCACAACTACGTGCTGGCGTTGCGCCAGAGCGAGTTCGAGCCGATCCTCGCGGACTGGGTGACCGGGGAACTCGGAGTTCCCATCGAGCGCGAGAGCGAGGTGGTCGGGTTCGTCCAGGACGACGACGGCGTCCAGATCGAGCTGACCGACGGCCGCTGTGTCCGGTCGCGTTTCCTGATCGGATGCGACGGCGGTCGGAGCGTGGTTCGCAACACGGCCGGGATCGGTTTCGTCGGGTCCGACCCCACGAGGAGCTGGATCGTGGCCGAAGTCGACACCAGCGACGAACCCGAGCCCGGGATGCGCTACGACACGGCGGGTCTGCACGGCATCGGCCGGATCGCCGATGCCGGGCCGGTCCGAGCGGTGCTGACCGAACGTTCGCTGCAGACGGGCGAACCGACGATCGATGAGCTCCGCCACGCGCTCGTCGCCGTGTACGGCAGCGACTTCGCGCTCCACACCGTGCACTGGATGTCACGCTTCACCGACGTCACCCGGCAAGCTGTCGCCTACCGCGACCGACGCGTCCTGCTCGCCGGGGACGCGGCGCACATCCATCCGCCCCACGGCGGACAAGGCCTCAACACCGGCGTCCAGGACGCCGTGAACCTCGGCTGGAAGCTGGCCGACGTCGTGCTCGGCCGGAGCTCCGACCCACTGCTCGACACGTATCACGACGAGCGGCACCCCGTCGCACGCCGAGTGCTGCACAACACGCTCGCCCAGGTCGCGCTCACCAGCGGCGGCGACCGGCACCAGGCACTGCGCGACCACATCGCCGAGGTCCTGGGCATCACCGAGGCTCGTCGACGAATCGCCGCGATGCTGTGTGGCCTCGACATCCGCTACGACCTCGACTCGAGTCCCGATGCCCACCCGCTGGTGGGCAGACGCATACCCGACGTCGACCTCGAGACCGCAGCGGGGCCGACCCACATGTTCGAACTCCTCCGTCGGGCGCGACCCCTCCTCCTCAACTTCGGGGAGCCCGGCGGCATCGACACGCCGGCGTCATCGGGTGACGTCCGGAAGGTCGACGTCACCGATCGGGGGGCGTGGGAACTGCCCCTGCTCGGCAGCATCGACGTACCGCCCGCCGTATTGGTACGACCCGACGGCCACGTCGCTTGGGCCGGCGACCCGCACGATGCCCGCTTCGCGCAGGAACTGGCCGTCTCCGCCGGCACGGCCCCGCCGACATCCTCACACCACCACCGAACCGCATCCCTGAACACGAACGCCACCAGCACGACTCGCCACACCGCAGAGGAGCACCGGCCATGACATCACCTCGACCACACCGTTTCGTGATCGACCTCGACGAGATCGTGCCGACCGATCTCCCGGCCGTCGGCGGCAAGGGCGCGAACCTCCGCGAGCTGATGCGCATCGACGGGGTTCGCGTCCCTGCCGGATTCTGTGTGACCACGGACGCGTTCACGAAGGTGTTCAGCGCGTCGGCACAGATCGAGGAGCTGATCGACCGACTGACCCTGACATCACCTGACGATCGGCACCTGATTCTCGACATCAGCACCGAGATCCGCCGGATGATGGAACACGCGACCATCGACGGGGACGTCGAGTCGGAGATCACCGCAGCAGTGGACCGTGTCGGCGCACGTGCTGCCTACGCAGTCCGATCCAGCGCGACCGCCGAGGACACGCCGACAGCCTCTTTCGCCGGCCAGCACGACAGCTACCTCGGCGTCGTGGGCACGCACGACGTTCTCGACCACGTCCGCCGATGTTGGGCGTCGCTGTTCACCGAGCGCGCCGTCACCTACCGGGCACGCCAGGGCATCGATCATCGGCAGGTATGCATGGCGGTGATCGTGCAACACCTGGTCGACGCTCAGGTCGCCGGTGTCCTGTTCACAGCCGATCCCGTCACGTCCAACCGCAAGATCTCCTGCGTCGAGGCGACGTTCGGGCTCGGCGAGGCGCTGGTGTCGGGAGTCGTGAACGCCGACACCTACACCGTCGACGACACCGGTCACATCCGATCCTCGGTCGCCACCAAACACGTCGCCACCAAGGTGGAGGCCGGAGGCGGTACGAAACAGGTAGCGATCGAACAGGATCGCCGGGAGGCGCCGACGTTGACCGACGACCAGGTCCGCAGCCTCGTGTCGTCGGGCCGGCGGATCGAGTCGCACTTCGCGTGCCCTCAGGACATCGAGTGGTGTCTCGTGGACGACGAGTTCTGGATCGTGCAGAGTCGGCCGATCACCACCCTGTTCCCGATCCCATCGGTCACCGATGGCGCCAACCACGTCTACGTCTCGGTCGGGCACCAGCAGATGATGACCGACCCGATGAAACCACTCGGGCTGTCGTTCTGGCAGAAGACGACCCCCGCACCGATGGCCGAGGCGGGAAGCCGCCTGTTCGTCGACGTCACCGCACGTTTGGCCTCACCCGAGGCACGAACCGGACTCATCGGCCTTCTGGGCAAGTCAGATCCGCTGATCGGCGACGCACTCCGAACGATCGTCGACCGCGGCGACTTCGTCGGACCGCCCACCGAAGCGTCGGGCGCCGCTGCCCCGCCGTGGGCATCTGCAACCGCCATGCTCGACCCCGATCCGACGATCGTCGACGACCTCGTCGCCCAGTGGCAGACCTCGATCACCCGACTGCGCCGAGACATCGCGTCGAAGTCCGGGACGGAGCTGTTCG
>CAXBAZ010000306.1:0-5467 GCA_963973395.1 uncultured Acidimicrobiaceae bacterium | reverse complement strand
AACAGCTCGTCGCCGACCTGGTGGCCATAGGTGTCGTTGACCGCCTTGAACTCGTCGATGTCGATGAACAGCAGCCACATCGACGCGCCGGTCGAACGGGCGGCCGCGAGCGCCTCGTCGAGGTGGCGGTCGGCGGCGCGCCGGTTGGGCAGCCCGGTGAGCTCGTCACGGTCGGCGACCACCACCAGCTGGTCGATGAGTTGCTTGCGGGCGGTGATGTCGACGTGGAAGACGGCCGCGCCGGCGCCGTCGCGCACCGGGAGCGCCGACGCTCGCAGCATGAACCAGCGATCCTCGGCCGGTGATGCGCACGGATACTCTGCATCGATCCGGTCGCGGTCGCCACTCAGGATCTCACGGAGACCAGCCGCGACCTCACCGCTGACGTGGACGCCGGCAGCCGCTGCACGGTCGCAGACATCCAGGTAGTTGACGCCGACACCGGTGCTACCGGGAGTGCCGTCGTTCAGGTGGGCGAACAGCCGCCACGCCTGGTTCGTGTCGACGATGACACCATCGCTGTCGAGTACCGCTGCGCATGCGCCGAGTCGATCGAACGCTGCTGCTCGCACCTCGAGCGTCGGCCAACGGACGTCGTCGGCATTGATGTGACCGTGCATTGCCTGCTCCTCTCGTTCGAGAGGCGTCGAGCCCACGGGTGCCGATGGGTGCGGCACCGGGCCAGAGCGTCTCCAGAACTGCGCAACGAGTGCGCATCCCACCAGCCTACGGATGTCGGGGACGGCTCTGACATCCGTTCGGTGTCCCTGGTTTGGGCGTCCGAACCACGCGGTACTCCCGCCGCATGATCATCCTCGGCATCATCCTGCTCATCATCGGAGCGCTGGCGAACATCAGCATCCTCTATGCACTCGGAGGCATCCTCGTCGTCGTCGGCCTCATCTTGTGGATCCTCGGCGCGACCGGCCGCGCCGTCGGCGGTCGCAATCACTACTGGTGACGCTCGCCGACTATCGATGACGGTCGCCAATCCGTCCGTTGTTCGATGGGATCAGCGTGACCGCATCTCTGGCACGAGGTGATCAGGACCCCTCACCGACCACCTCGGTGCGCCATCTCGACGCGAGAGCGGGTCTCGGGTCTCGGGAGCCCGAGGCCCGCTCCGACCGAGGATCGTCAGTCGATTTGTTCGATCAGAAGGCTCGCCGCGACCGGACCAGTCCGCCTGCGAGCGGGGAGATCGTGAGCGCAGTCGCGTTGCCGGCAGGGTTTCTCACCGTGAGCTCCGAGTCGGCATCCGTTGTTTCGATGAGGCTGGTCGACACGACCTGTGAGGTGCCGGTCGCCCGACCCACGACGGTGAAGGCCTGGTCGGCGCCGTCAAGCGTCAGCAGCAACTGCCCCGCCTCGCTGACGGGCACCTGGAACGTGACGCGATACACGCCGACCCCCCCAACTCGAAGGTCGATGCGTCGGTTCGGGTGACCGATGTGAGCCCGGGTACCACTCAAGGTGTTGATTCAGCCACTCCAGGAGACGAGGGCGCGTCCGCTCTGTCGGGCGGAGCAGCGAGAGGCCGGTGTTCGCGTTCACTGCACCCGTTCGGGTGATACTCCTCGCTGCGGTTTGTCACGCGAAGCGGTCGGGAACGATCTCCACGTGGTGGCTGGTGATGATCGCTCGATCACACTGCCGTCTGAACGTGCCAGCGTCAAGCAGGCTCGCGACTTCGTCGCTCGTGCCCTCGCCGGCCATGTCGACGACCCGGCCGAGGTGCTGATGATGACGAGCGAACTGGTCTCGAACGTCGTTCGTCACGTCGGGAACGAGGTGACGATCACATGCCGCCACCGACCCATCGTTCGGATCGAGGTCCACAATCACGGAGCGGCGACCGAGGCCTTCCAAGACCTCCTCCACAACAGCCCCCGTCCACCTGACAGCTCGCCAACCGGACGCGGCCTCGGCGTGGTGCGCTCCCTCTCGTCGCGGATCGGCGTCGACGACGAGGGGAGCGGGGGCAAGGTCGTCTGGTTCGAATGGGAGCCCCCGGCAGCCGACCTGCGCAGGAACGACGTCTCCGACACCGACGACGAACGGGCCACCGACCCGTAGTCCCACGTCGATCGAGCGCAGGTCGAGACTCCGGATCGGTTCTCGATCACCCACGAGTCGACCTCGGGGAACGACTCGGGCAGGTTCCGGGTCGATCGAGTTGCCGTGGGTTTTACGAGGGTCGTGCCCTACCATTTCCCGACACCCCGCCGGGTTAGCTCAGTTGGCAGAGCACTTGACTTGTAATCATGTGGTCGCGGGTTCGATTCCCGCACCCGGCTCCAGTTCGGCATCGGCTCCAGTGACGCACCCAGATCGATCAGCCGCGGCCGATCGCCGGCGCTGACGCGACGGGTCGAGCGAGGGCGCGCTCGCGGGCGAACACCGCCAGGCCCGCACCGGCGATCAGGGCGATGCCGACCCACACGACCGGATCGGGTACCTCTCCGAACACCACCCAGCCCCAGAAGAGTGCGAGCGGCAGCGCCACGTACTCGTAGGAGGCGACGACGGCGGCCGTACCGAGGCGGTAGGCCTGGCTCAGCGAATAGTTGATGAGGGCCGACATGAGGCCGAGCACGCCGAAGATCCAGAGGTCGCCCGAAGCCGGCCACACCCAGGCCCGGAACAGGAACTCGAGTGCCTCGCTCTGGCCGTCACCGGCGAGGCGCCCGTCACCGGCCACCAGGAAGAACCCGACGCTGACCACGATGAACGTGCCTTGGATGTAGATCGCCATCGCCGACGCCGTGGACTGCCCACCGAGCTTGCGGGTGAGCACCTGCATGCCCGCGTAGCAGGCGGCAGCGACGACCGGCAGGAGCAGATTCCACCGCGGGATGCCTCCCCAATCGGCGCCCGGCGCCATCATCACCCCGACACCGACCAGTCCGACCGCGATGGCGGCGATCCGGGGCGCGCCGATCTGTTCGCCGAGCACCGGGATGGCGAGCAGGCTGATGAACAGCGGCGCCACGAAGAACAATGCCGTCGCTGCGCCGAGCGGCATCACGGCGAGGGCGGCGAAGAAGGTCATGTTGGCGACGACGATCAGTACGGCACGCAACGCGTGGAGGGCCGGCCGATTGGTGCGCAGCAGCGACATGCCGCCCTCCATTCGAAGGAAGACGACGCCCGCCGTCAGACCGATCGCAGAGCGGACGAACACCATTTGATGCAACGGGTAGCCATCGGACAGGAACTTGATCAGGGTGTCGTTGACGCTGATGCACAGCGTCCCGGCAAGGATCATCGCGATGGCGCGCGTCTCGCGGTTCAAGCTGCACAACGTACTTGCGCGGCGACCGGTCAAGTCCGGTGTATCAAGCTACGCGGCGTCTGGATGCGCTCGAGCTCGTGAACAACAGGGTCCCCTATCGACCCGTCGCGTGGTGAAACAGGTCGCGGATCTCGGGGCGGAGTCGGCCGCGGTCCGACACGTCGTGCCCGTTGGCGCGTGCCCATGCGCGGATCTCAGCAGTGGTCGCCTCGGCGGGTGGGACGGCGCCGGCGGTGGGGAGTTCGGCGGTGCGTTCGTCGCCGTGCTCGGAGTCGTGATGGTGAGCGATGACGGCGCCGAGGTAGCGGTAGGTCCACTCCTGGGCGAGCTTGCGGGTCTCGCAGAACACGATCGGCACGGTCGGGAACCGGACCTGCGCCTCGGCGAGTCCTTCCGCCACCACCGCAGGTCGAACTCGGTCGAGCTTGAACACCGACGACCAGCGATCCTCGACCACGACCGCGGCCCGCGGGAGCGCCGCGAGATCCGCCAGGAGGTATCGCAGCTTGCCCGAGGTGAGTGTGGACACGAGGTCGGGGAGGCTCTTGCGTTCGACGGCGGCGATGATCTCGCCGTCGACGGCGACCGCGTAGTCGCCCGCCGGCAGCGCTCGGCGGCTCGTGGTCGCTTGCTGCTGCTCGAACCTCCACGCATAGCGCTCGTGTGAGTCGACCACGATCTCGAGCACCCGCCCAGCGGCACGAGCGGTCGGCACCGACACGGCGGGACGCGCCTGTTTGCTGGTCCGGGCGCTCTGCCAGAAGATCACCTCGCGGCCCCGGGCGCGGGTGAACACGAATTGGGAACGATGCTCGCGGGCGCGGTCGAGCACGAGATCGATCGCAGCGCCGCGACGCACACACGAGCGGATCGGGATGCGTTCGATCACCTCGAGGTCGTCGGGCCAGTCGTCGGCACGATGGCAGTACACCTTGCTCGTCCGTGGCCACGTGTCGCGCACCTTGAGCGCGACACCGTTCGGCCCGAGCGGCAACCGGATCAGGAACGGCAGCGATGATGCCTCATCGGGGTTGCGCGCGATCACGAACTCCACGACCATCAGTCAAGCCGAACGCCATCGCTCGCGGAGCGTCAAACCGCGCGCTGTCACGCCGGTCCAGCTGCGGTTTGCGGTCAGGCGCGGGCGTCGTCCCGTGCCTACGGATTGCCCACGAACTGCCCACCACGAGAGTGAGCAAACACCAGACGGACGGTCGCGACGCGAAACGCCTGGTCAGACGGCACGCGTCAACACGAGGCGACACCATCCGGACCGCCCGGGCGGCTCTTGTCATCATGTGGTCGCGGGTTCGATTCCCGCACCCCGGCTCCATGTGATGTCGCACGACATGCGAACCGGTCCGGACCGGCACGATGGTCCGGGCCGTTCGGTTGTCGGGGCCGAGTGGGTCCGCCGTCGCCGGCCGGGTTCGAACGGTCACCGCGTGTGCCGACCCGTTGATCCGCGCCAGGATGGGGGCGTCCCGACGTGGAAGGAACCGCCGATGAACCAAGACCCGGAGACCGACGTGGACGTGCGGCCCGCACTCCCCGAGCAGTACGAGTCCTGTTTCGCGATTCCGCTCGCTCCGACGGAACTACGCGAACATCAGCGCCGCTATCTGGCGATGCCGGAGTACCGGTACAGCCCGCCGGCTCGGCTGCTGTTCTGGACCGCCGACAAGGTCTTCCCACAGGGTCGGAGCTTCGAGTTCTTCGCCTTCGTCGAGCTGGTGGCGCGCGTCCCGTACATGGCGTGGGAGCACGTCGGGCACATCGCGCAGACGCAGAACCACCGAGATCACCAGTTCGACCGCAAGATCCAGGATCGGGTGCTGTTGGCGCGAGACGAACAGGACAACGAGTTCTGGCACCTGCTGATCATGCAGGAGTTCTGCGAACGCAAGGGATACCGGCCCCGCTGGTTCTTGGACCGAGTGTTTCCCCAGGTGCTGTCGGTGATCTACTACCACTTGTCCTGGCTGCTTTTCGTCGTCCATCCGAAGTGGTCCTACCGGTTGAACAGTGACTTCGAGGATCACGCCATGCGTCAGTACGCGAAGTTCGTGGAGGAGCACCCCGAGTTCGACGAGACCCCGTGGGAGTCGGAGTATCGCGGCGACTACGGGTTCCACGCGACGGTCGGCGACATGTTGCGGCAGGTCGCGCGCG
>CAXBAZ010000305.1:0-5481 GCA_963973395.1 uncultured Acidimicrobiaceae bacterium | reverse complement strand
ACCGCCTCGCCGTCGGCGTTGGTGACCTCCGTGCCGACCGACTCGCCGTCGACGAAGAACTCGACGCTCGCGCCCTCGACCGGCACGCCGCCGGAGACGACGGTCGCGGTGGTGCACACCGTGTCACCGGGTCGCGGTTGTTCGGGGGAGGTCGACAGCGACACCGTCGACGGCAGGGTCACCGAGTCGCCGCCCAGGATCACCGTGTGCGTCCCGCTCTGCAGCGCGAGCTGCGTCAGCGGGAACTCGCCGGTCGCCGTGAAGCAGTTGTGCCACGGCGCGGCGATGTCGGCGTTGGTGAGATCGGGGAACTGGGCGTAGCCGGCAGCCGTGAGCTCCGGTGTGCTGCCGGAGCACCCCGCCGTCGATGCGGCCAGATCCGTGAACAGAGAGTTCAGCCATCCGTACGACTGCGACTGCGCGAACAACGCTCCGCCACGGTTCACGTGGGCGGCGATCGCCGGACCACGGGAGTTGACGGTCGCGGCTTCCGTGGAATCCAATCCGTTGTTGCACCAACCCTGCTCGACGATCTGGATCATGTGATAGTTCGTGGTGCCGGCCAACACGCCGTCGAACAGCGTGCTGATCTGCGTTTGTCCGTCGAAGTAGTCGACGGTCACCGAACCCGAGGCCAGGCGCTCCGCGATGTAGTGCGCCGCGGCGCCGCAGTTGTTGCCCGTAGCCGTGGAGTCTGTTGCTCCGACGATCGCGACCTTGCCGTTGTGGGCGTACGACGACGGCACGCCTGCCAGCAGGGTCTCCCAGGCCTTGAGTTCGTACACCCAGGTGCTCCTGAGCTCGCTCGCTTTGGGGACTCCGCTGCCGTCGAGCATGATCGAGCCGTGGAGGCCCGAGTCGGTTCCGTCCAAGATCACCGGACCGCCGGCCTGCGTGGCGCCGACCGGGGCGGCTGACACACTCGGCGTCGATCCGAACGGACCTGCGACCGTGGCGCACGACGCCAGCGCCAACAGCCAGGCACCGCCGATTCGGCGGCGCCGCCGTCGGTCGTCGGGTCTCCCCGAGCGCGACGAATTGGAGAACGGGGATTGCGAGAACATGTACCTGACTTCCTTCGGGCGGGGGTTGACGCGGCGCACCCGGTCGGTACGCCGGGTCCTGTATCGGAGTGAGTCGACACGACTTGACCGGAAAATGTGGAGGCGGATCGTCGCCGACACCGGGCCGTCGAGCCCCTTGCCATGGCCGGGTGCCCGACGCCGTTCGGCGCTGCGACGCCCGTTCCACGCCGTGATACGGCACGATGGGGCCGCGCTCGGGTCCTGTCCCCGGACGAACTGTTCGACCTGTCAGCTCGCGCACAGTGGCGGGTTGACCGAATCGATTTCACCCGTTCGGGTGACGGCGAAGTTCGGGCGGCCGAGCCGGTCATCCGCCCCGACGGGCTAGCTGTTCGATCGAGCTCGAACGGGTGCGCCCACCCGATCTCCGTGCGGACGTGGCACACCCGAGCGCGTGGCGGCGAACTGCCGGCGGGCGGCGACGACCAGCAGCCGGGCGGGACACCAGGCCACCACGATCAGCACGAGTCCCGCCGCCGCGTCCGACACCCAGTGGTTGCCGGTCGTGAGCGTCGCCACCGTCATCAGCACCGGCTGCAGCCACACGATCCGCCGGAGTGCACCGATCGGGCCGCCGGCCACGGCGAGTGTCGCGGCCGCTGCGATCGACCATGCGACGTGGAAGCTCGGCATCGCCGCGTGTTCGTTCATCAGACCATCCGGATGTGCGAACCGTTCGAGTGCCGTTCCGCGGATGGGATCGGATGCGCCGATCAGTCGCGGCGGCGAGACCGGAACCAACGTCATGACGACGACGCCGACGAGGCCCGTCAGCCCGACGAGGACGACGAGGTGCTGCAGTCGCCTCCGATCGAACACGAGCGCCCAGGCGGCGGCTGACGCGAGGAACGGCCAGTAGCCCAGTGAGTAGACGATGGCCCAGAAGTGTTCGAGCGGCCCGGCGGACAGCCACGTGTCGGCCAGGTCGTGCGTCCACCCGAGGCCGCGGTCGACCTCCCATGCCGCGAGGGCACGCGCGTTGGCACGGCCGGCGTCACCCACGTCGGCGGCGCCCTCGATCGTTGCGACGTAGAGTCCGATCGCCATCGCGCCGCTCGCGACGATGACGGCGATCAGCGCCGGGCCGGGCCCCCACTTGATCACCGGGCGATCCGGCGATGTCACAACCAGAAGATGCCCCAGTGACCCGTCCCGCGTCGGTGGTGCTCGAGATGGGCGATCCGGAACCGCTCGAGCACCGGCACGCGGCGTGGCAACAGCGGCAGGCGCCGATGGGTGTAGATGTCGTGCACCGCGAAGTAGGCCACGCCGTAGGCGGTGATGCCTGCGGCGACGGGCATGAGCCACCGCCGCGACGGCGACGTGATCGCCCCGACGAAGAGACCGATCGTGGCGACTGCCGAGACTGCGGGGATCACGTCGTTCGGTTCGAGACCCGCGACGTCGCCCTCGTGATGGCTGCCGTGGACGGCCCAGCCCGGGCCGTGGCCGATGAACCGATGGATGCCGGCCGACACCGGCTCCATCGACAGTGCGCCGAGCGTGAACGCGACGGCCCGCCTCATGAGCCGACCCGTGTGCGCCCGAGTGTCTGCCAGATCGACAGGGCGACCAGGATCATCGCGAAGCCGAACCCGAAGTCCTCGATCGGCGAGTCGAAGAAGACCCTCACATCGCTGTGCACGTCGGCGCGGTACGACACGATCGTGCCGTCCTCCTTGGTCAGCCAACCGTCGACGAACACCTGGAAGAACCAGCAAATCACCATGGTGATCCAGAACGGTCGGGAGGCGGTGAGACGCGTCTTCAGCACACCGAGGTCGAGCGCCACGGCGGCACCGACGGCCACGACCGTCAAGCCGGTGTAGATCGGCAGGTTCATGGGTTGTCCTCCCCTCGGGTCAGGAGCCGACGGACCACCTCGTAGGTGAGGATCGCACACACTGGGATCACGACGAAGAAGCTCACTTCCTCGATCGGCATGTTGCCGATGTCGAGCCCGGTCGTGTACTCGTCGGAGATCGACCAGTGCCCGGCTCGAATGGCGGCGATGTCCCACACCACGAAGGGGATGGCCGCCAGCACGATCGTCGATGCGAGTCGCTTCGGCCGGCGGTAGACGCGGGCACCCAACAGGAACTCCAACGGCAACGTGACCAGCAAGCTCGCTACCAGGACCGCCGCGTAGTGCCATCGGGCGGCAGTGTCGATGGCGGCGATCACGACACGGCTCCGTCCCCGAGGACGGCCGTGCCCGAACGGACGGCCCTGGCCCGGTTGAACCGCTGCACCGCGATGAACGGCAGGTTGAAGCCGATCCCGAACACCGTCATCGTGCGAGCCACCCACGTCGGGCTCCACAGGTCGAAGCTCGGCCCTGCGAGCAGGATCACCCAATGTACGTACTCGGCCCGGCGGGTCTCGCCGATGAACCCGGGCACGCTCGAGCGGCCGGTCAACACCCGCTTGCTCGGCCTCGCGGCGCGACCCAGCGAGTTCGACTCGGGAAGACGACCCTTCCACCGTCGGATCCCGCACCGGTCGTAGATCCGTCCGTGCCGCTCGAACGGCCGGATCCGTGTGACGAACGTATCGTTTGCGAGCCAACGCTGCGGCACCCGGGCGGCGGCCCAGCCGACCACGACACAGAGTCCGACCCAGATCGCGACGTTGAGGCTGATCGTGGACGCCGCTCTCATCGCACCTCGATCCCGTCGGGCGTCATCAGCCGATCCTTCCACCGCACGGGTCGCCGGCGCAGGCGGACCCACATCGAGCGCGCGGAGACGACCGCGAAGAACATGCCGAGCACCGGGGAACCGGCGCCCACCATCCGACCGTCGAAGTCGCCGACACGTCCGGCCGACCAGCGCAGGTGCCAACCGGTGACCGCCCACGCCGCAAGAGCCCGCGGGACGTCGCGGCGGAGCGCGAACACGAGCGGTGAGATCAGCGCCATCGCCCAGATCGTGACCACGAACGCAGCGACGGGTGTCGTGCTCGTGGCCCCTGCGGACGTGTTCTTGGTCCAACCCTCGACGATCGCCCGGCCACCGCTCGGATAGCTGCGCACCGAGACGAGGCCCTCGCCGGTGAACAATGCCGTGGGCACGCCGCGTCGACGCGCCGACCGGGCGAGTTCGATGTCGTCGACGATCGTCGACGGCCGTGCTGCGTGGCCGCCGATCCGCTCGTACTCCGACCTGTCGATCGCGATCAGCGAACCGACCGCGAGATCCTGTCCTGCCGCCACGGTGACGACGTTCCACGGTGCCGACAACGACTCGACGGGCAACACCGTCGAATGGTGCGCCGCACCGTTCGAGCTGTGCGGCGACTGAGCACAGGGCCGTCGGGGCGAGCCGGACGTCGGCGTCGAGGAAGACGAGTGTTTCGCCGGTGGCGTGTCGAGCTCCGACGCTGAGTGCGAACACCTTGGGGTTCCAACTCGGCGGGCGATCGGACGTGTGCAGCACCTGAACGCCGTCGCGCGCGGCGAGGCGCGGAGTGTCGTCGGTCGACTGGTCGTCGACGACCACGATGTCGAAGCTCACGTCCTGTTGAGCCTCCAGATCGTCGAGCAGGCTCGGCAGCACGTGCGCTTCGTTCCTCGCAGGAACGATGACCGACATCGAACGTTCTCGTACGGGTCGGCCCACGTCGAGCCGACGGCAGCGGTCGATGGCGATCGTCATCGTGGCGAGTGCGGCCACGACCAGGGTGATCATCGGGCCCCGTCCACGCCCGCAGGTCGCCCCGATCCGACGGCGAGCGACAGGACATCGGGGAGCCACGGCGTGAACGACGAGGGGTGCTGTGCGATCTCGTCGAGCAGCTCGGCCGTACCGATCCACCGAACGCCGGCGACCTCCTCGGCGGCGGGCCGAGGCTCCGTGGCTGCGTCGGCGACGAGGACATGGACCACTTCGTGTTCGACGAACCCCGAGACAGGGTCGGCGGCGACGTACTCGAACCGACCGACGGTCTCGAGCTCGGAGGCCTGCATCCCCAACTCCTCCATGAGGCGGCGTCGGGCAGCGGTCTCGATGTCCTCACCGGGCCGCGGATGGCTGCAGCAGGTGTTCGACCACAGACCCGCGAAGTGGTACTTGGATGGGGCACGTTGCTGCAGTAGCCAGCCGTCGTCGCCGCGAACCAGCACAGAGAACGCGCGATGGCGGATCCCCGGCGGGACGTGGACGTCGAGCTTCCCAGCCTGTCCCACTTCCCGGTCGTCGCTGTCGACCACGACGACGAGGTCGTCGGCCGACGCCGGCCGATCCTCACGAGCGCCGGCCGTGACGATGGTGGGCCTCGCGCCGCGGTCCTCTCGCTCGGTGCCGTTGCGCCGGATCGTCTCCCTGAGCCCGACGTACATCTTCCGCCCGAGTCCGACGCGCGCCCGCCCTGCGAACACGTCGTAGTCGTTCTCCTC